>JAZFSB010000366.1:0-5303 GCA_036445935.1 Alphaproteobacteria bacterium
CAATCAGGAAAGCGTCCACCCAAAACAACCCAATGTGGACAAATCAGGGGAAAAAATGTTCGGGAATTGGGGAAAGACGGTCCTTTATGCACAAGAAATGTCGCTGACGGCGCGCGCGCCGATTGAACATGCGCATGACCCTGATCATCATCGTGATACGCGAGAGCGCATGGTCCCCGCAAACCAAAGGGGGGTGTCGCCGGAGCAATCCGGTCCATCTTTTTTACATTGCGAGGGCCGGCCCACACGACGGTTCCATAAGTAGGGCCACTGCCGACGTGTCGGGTTAGGGCGCCGCTTCCGATTTACCCCTGTGGAAAACGGAGCGGTGTTGGAGGGCTCCGTCTCGCCGCCAAGAGACGGTGTTTCAGACGTCGCGCCGCTGTTTCGCCACGGCCAAAGCGACTCGGGACCCTGCCAAGGGCCTTCCATCCTGGGGTTCCGGCGCGTTCGCGCGCTGGACGAGTTCCGAGCGGGCGTCATGCCGAGACTGCCCACCCGGCTACACGAACCCAGCGCTCTCGCGACCAGGGGCCGGTGCCGCAAGATCGGAAAACGCTCTAATTCCAATAAAAAATTTTCCGATCAACTTTCCGAGGCGGCTTCGATGTCGGCGATGGTGTCGGCCATCGCAATCAGATTTTTGGCCTCGGCGACATGAAGGTTTTCGACAAGCTTTCCATCGAGCAGGGTCACGCCCTGACCCTTGGCGATGGCGTCCGCATGAATATCGATGATGCGGCGCGCATGCGCGATGTCGTCTTCCGACGGGCTATAGGCGGCGTTTGCCACGGCGATGGTCTTGGGATGCAGCAGCGCCTTGCCGTCAAAGCCGAATTCGCGGCCCTGACGGCAGGCGGCTTTGAACCCGTCATCGTCGGAGAGATCGAAAAACGGGCTGTCGAGCACGGCTAGCCCGTGCGCCCGCGCCGCCAGGATGCAAAGCTGGATGGAGGTGAGCAGCGGCAGCCGGTCGGGTGTGTGCAACGCGCCGAGGTCCTTGCTGAGATCCGCCCCGCCGAGCAGCAGCGCCCCCATGCGCGAATGCGCGCCCGCGATCTCTGACGCGGCCAGCACGCCGGCAGCGGTTTCGATCATCGCCCAGATGGCGACATTATCCGGCGCGCCGGCTTCAGCCATCAGCGCGGCAACGGCGCGCACGGTATCGGCGTCATCGACCTTGGGAACCAGCAGCGCGGCGACGCCCGATGCCGCCATCGCGGCAATATCGTCTTCATGCCCGCCCGAGCCGGCGCCATTGATGCGTATTACCAATTCGCGGCTTCCATAGCCACCATCGGCCAGCGCCGCCAGGATACCCCGGCGCGCGTCGCCCTTGGCATCGGGCGCGACCCCGTCCTCAAGGTCCATGATGATGATATCGGCGGCAACCGAACGGCCCTTTTCCAGCGCGCGTTCGTTAGAGCCCGGCATGAAAAGCGCGCTGCGGCGCGGCCGGGCGGTGTGGTTATCAGTCATTTTAGCCACCAGCCACTTCGAGCCGGTCAAAAATCGCGGCAATCGACGTATCGTTAGGCCAGCGTTCCCGTACCGCGCGGATCTGCACCAGCGCTTCGTCGGGCCTGCCCGCGCTTTCCAGCGCCAATGCCAGGTTGCGGCCGGGTTCGAGGTGTTCGGGTACACACCTCACCGCATCGCGGAACGCATTGACCGCCTCCTCATGCCGACCGAGCGCGGTCAGCACCACGCCAAGCGCATTCGGCCCTTCACCGTCCTCTGGATCGGCCGCCGCGGCGGCCTCGGCGGCGGCCAGCGCCTCATCGTGGCGGTCGAGCCGCAGCAGCGTCACCGCCAGGTTGGCCCCGGCCGAGGCGTTATTCGGTTCGGCTTCGACCGCGCGGCGCAGCGCATCGACCGCGTCGTCCAGCCGACCCGATTCACCCAGCGAAACGCCGAGATTCTTCAGCACTTCACTGACGTCGGGCTCAAGCGCCACGGATTGTTGCAACACGTCGACCGCGTCAGCGGCACGTCCCGCCGCGATCCGGGCCGCGCCCAGATTGCCGAGATATTTCGCCGTTTCGGGTGCGTGCGCGACAGCACCTTCGAACAACGCGCAAGCGTCAGTCACACGGCCTGACTGGAAGGCGACGATGCCCAGCAGATGATGCACCTCGGCATTTTCGGGTTCGTCCGCCAGCGCCGCGCGATAGCGCGCCTCGGCCTCTTCCAGCCTTCCCGCATGATGATCTTCCAGCCCGGCATCGAGCAACGCGCGTATGTCTGTCATGCGTCGGTTATACGGTCGGCCACCGGACACGGCAAGCGCGCACAATGACGCAGATTTGTGTTTGGACCCGTGCGATTTGGCTCAATAATGACACCGTTACAGGGACCAGCACGGGACTATTCGAAGATGGCGGTTAGAATTGGCGCGCGATGGGATGATCCGGTCCAGAATGACCGGGTGCGCCGCGCGCATGAGACAGGTGCGATCGACTATATAGAGGTCAATTATCCGGTTCCCTACGACTCGGCGCCGCACCAATTCGGCATTCCGGTTCTGGCCCATACCAGCTCAAACCCGACCTGCAGCGCGGAGGGGATCAACCGCAACATCGCCCGGCTGGTCCGGGACGGCGCCAACGCCACTGACTCACCGTGGATCGGCGAGCATCTGTCCTGGCTGGGCACCGCGCAAACCGGCTCGCTCGGCTATCAGATCAACCCGCTCTTCACCGAGGAATTCGCCCAGATTGCCGCGCTCAACGTGATCCGGCTGCGCGAGTATTACAAACGTCCCGTGGCGCTCGAACTGGGCCCGATCTACACCGGGGCAACCGGCTTCGACAGCGAGATGCATTTCCTGGGCTGGGTGGCGGACGCCGCGGATACCGGCGTGATCCTCGACGTGACTCACTGGCAGATCGCCAACCGCAATCTGGAACGGCCCGGCGATTACGGGCTGGACGCGATCGATCCGACGCGGATCATCGAGCTGCATGTCGCCGGCATGCGCTGCGGCGCGGACGGACGATTCTGGCATGATGCCCATGAACTGCCGCCCAATGACGACGTGCTGGACTGGACGGCGCGGCTGGTCCGCTCGCTGCCCGCGCTAAAAGCGGTCACCTTCGAGCACAATCCGGCGGCGCCGGCAGAGGACTTCTTCGCTTGCCTGGACGACGTCGTGCGAGTGGTCGGCGAGCTTCGGGCAGCCTGATGATCCTGGACCGCAAGGCAGAGGTGGCGCTGCGCGCGCGCGCGCGAAAGCTGCAGGCCCTGTTTATCAGCCTGCTGTTCTGCCGGCCGACCCGGCAAGGCTGGGCCGACGATCCCGACGCCGTGCTGGCGACATTCGGGCTTGAGGCCGCCGACCGGATCCTGATCGCCGACATCACCACGGAGCAGTTCCAGGCCGAGGCACATGGAAGGCGAACCGTGGTGGAGCGCGGGATAGGGCGATGCTTCGAGAGCACGCTGGCACACCTCGCCAAGCGCACGGCCGGTCCCGGCTTCGACGAATTTCTGTGTTCGGAATACTTCCTGGATCCGCGCCATGGCCTGCCGCACAGATCGGGCGTAGGGCCGGGATATGAGAATATCAGCAAGTGGTTTTTCTGGCTCAGGCACACATGCGCGCTCGACCAGCCCGGCGCCGACATCGCGCTGCGCACCGAGGCCTATGCCGAATTCGCGGTCTGGCTGATCGACGAATACAAGCGCCCGCACGATCCGTTCTACGACCAGTTCCAGGGCGGGCTGTTCTGGCCGCGCAGCCCCGGCGAGGCCTTGCCGGTCATGCTACTGACGGAAGACTACAAACAGTTGTCGATAACCGAAGCCAAGACGGTCGATCAACTACCCGCCATCGGGCTGATCGACCTGGACACCCTGCGCCCACCCGAATATCAGCCGGAACCTAACCTGACGTGAATGTTTTGGCTGGCGCGGAATCGCGCCAACGGTAAAATTCGACACCAACAGGCTGAAACAATCAACCAGCGTAACGGGCGGAATGGAAACACTCCTGTTTTTTTTCAAGGGAATGGGCGCCGGGTTTGTCGTCGCGGCGCCGGTTGGGCCGGTGGCGGTGCTGTGCGTCCGCCGCACGCTGGCGCGAGGCGCGGGCTCAGGCTTCGCGACCGGTTTGGGGGCGGCGCTGGCCGACACGCTTTACGGCGTGGTCGCCGCCTATGGCGTCACCTTCATCGCCATCCTGCTGCTGGAGCAGAATTTCTGGTTCCGCCTGATCGGTGGCGTGCTGTTGCTGGCGCTCGGCGCCAAGACGCTGCTGACCGGGCCGGTCGACACGCGGGTAAGCAGCCGCGACGGGCTGGTTGGCGATTTTCTAAGCGCCCTGGTGCTGACCGGCACCAACCCGATCACCTTGGTCGCCTTCGGCGTGGTGTTCACCTCGATCGGGGTGGCCGCGGCGGGCGAGGAATTCGACTGGGCCGAGGCGCTGATCGCCGGCGTCTTCGTCGGCTCGGCGCTGTGGTGGGGTTTGTTGACAGTGCTCGCCAGCATTTTCCGGGCGTCGGTCGGGCTGGCCGGGCTGCGTTGGGTCAATCGGATCTCTGCAGCCGTTATCCTGGCGTCCGGCGTGTTGGTTCTGATCGGCGCCTTCGCCCCGGAAAGCGGCATCGCCCGACTGTTCGACCTGCCATTTGCGTGAGTGCGAAAACGCGCCGGCGCAAAGCAACAAAAACTTTAATCTTCTTTCGGCGGCGGGCCGTCTTTGCGGGCGCCACCCCAGCCATTGTGGGTGATGTCGAAGATGTTGCCGTTCGGGTCGCTGAATTTGAGCTCATAGAAGATATTGTCGCCTTCCATTTCACCCATGAACCAGTTGCCGCCGGCTTCTTCTATGCCGCGCCGGGCTTCGTCCACATCATCGACCCAAAAACCGAAATGGTGGACGCCGAACCAGTCCTTGTCCTTGCCCTCACCCATCGGCTCGTCGGATTTGTAGCGCAGCAGCGCCATGTTGATGGTGCCATCGGTAAGATAGATTCCGTCGGCCATCGGCGCCTCGACCGAGGTAACTTTTTCCATGCCGAACGCCTTCATGTAAAAGGCCGCCGCCTTTTCGGGGTCGGGCACTGAAATCGCGATATGACGCAATTTGCCGCTCATGTCTTTATCTCCCGCTTGTTCTGCCATTGGATGTTAAATCATGTTCCGCTCATGCGGAACCGGCGCGGCCGCTTTCACGAGAAATCAAGACGCGCGGCGGGCCTCGAAGCGGGTATTGCAGGTGACGGCGGCAAAAATTACGCACGCGCCGACCCAGGTCCAGACATCGGATGTCTCGCGAAACATCAGCCAGCCCAACAGGG
>JAZFSB010000367.1:0-3492 GCA_036445935.1 Alphaproteobacteria bacterium
AAGACGAAGGCAAAGGCAAAGGCACGACGGTTCCATTGGGACCGGGCGGGGACGATCTGCCGCTTGATGCCGAGGCGGCGAT
Organism: Alphaproteobacteria bacterium; assembly: GCA_036445935.1. Lineage (GTDB taxonomy): Bacteria > Pseudomonadota > Alphaproteobacteria > MPNO01 > UBA2964 > JAZFSB01. The sequence continues at coordinate 83 of JAZFSB010000367.1, forward strand.
CATGCGTCTGCTTGATGAGATTGAGACGCTGCGCGTTGAGCTCGACGCCAATAAACGCCGCATCGCCTATCTTGAGAATCTTGCCGATCGGGATCCTCTGACGCCCGTGGTCAATCGCCGCGCCTTCATACGCGAGCTGGAACGCGCCAAGTCATACGCTGAACGTTATGGCGGGGCGGCGAGCCTGATATTTTTCGATCTCGACGGGATGAAGGCGCTGAACGACGCGCATGGGCACGCTTGCGGCGATCGCGCGCTGATGGTGGTGGCGGAAACGCTGATCGCCAACGTGCGCGCTTCCGACGTGGTGGGACGGCTGGGTGGTGACGAGTTCGGGGTGATCCTGGCGCAGGCCGATACCGCCGCGGCGAAGGAGAAAGCGGTGGACCTGGCGGAAACCATCGCCTCGGCCCAGATCGACACCGATGACGACCAGATTACACTGTCCGCCTCATGGGGCGTGGTAGAGCTGGGAACCACGCGCGACGCGGCCCATGCAATGGAATGCGCCGACCAGGCCATGTACGCACAGAAGCGCGCCAATCACGACCGCCCGGCGGCCGACTGACTCGTTGAAAATTTGGTGAGACCGGCCCGGCTGGCCGATCTCACCGGTCTTTGAAAAGGGCTACTTGGCCCAGCCGAGCACCCCCCTGGTCTTGTTGATCAACGGCTTCGGCGTCGCCAGCATCTGGGCCACGATCTTCTGGACCTCCTTGCCACTGCGCCAGTCATTGAGCATCCGGCGCTTCTTGATGTCGGCCTTGAATTTCGCATCGCCCATCGTGGCGATGAACGCCTTGCGCAAGGCATCGACGCGCGCCTTCGGCACGCCTGGGGGGGCCGCGACCGGCCGGCCGATCGCCGAGCGTGACGAGATCAGCCGGATGATCTGGCGTTCCTCGTCGTTGCGGGCGAATTCGAGCAGCAGCGGGATGTGCTCATAACCCGGGATTTTCTTTAAGCCCACCTGCGCCAGAATCCGGACCTTGCCCTCCTTCAGCCAGTGCGGCTTGCGCACCATGAACGAGATTACCGGTCCCGCGCGGCCCAGCGTTTCCTGCTGCGCCAGCGCCATGTCGAGCTGCCCGCCGCCCTTGTAGCCCATGACGATCTTGATCTTGGTGCCGAACATCGAGTTCAGCAGCGTCGGATCGTAATAGGATTCCGACCCCTTGCCGGTGCCGGCGAAGGGGACCTCGACATTGCGCAGGTCCATCAGCTTCTTGGCCTTCACCGTATGCCAGACCGCGAACGAGCCGTTCTGGTCGCCGGTATTGCCGATAAAGCTGAACTTGCTGGCGTCGTACTTGACGCCCTTGGGCCGCAGAACCTGCATCAGCCCCAGCGGGTTAAGCACCTGGCACAGCATGGTGCCGTCCTTGCGCGCGATATTGTAGCAATAATTGGTGCCCTTCAGCCCGCCGCCGCCCGGCATATACTGATAGACAAACTTGGGCTGACCCGGGATGTGCTTGCCCATCCGGTCGCCCAGCGTGCGCCCATAAAGCGCGTTCAGCCCGCCGGAGCCGCTGACCACCAGAATAGTGATCTGCTTCCCCTTGTAGAAATCGGCGACCGCGTCGGCCTGTGCCGGTGCGCTGGCGGCCAGCGTGAGAGCCGCCGTGGCGGCAGCGAAAGCATGTAATTTTTTCATAATCCTCTCCCTGAAATATTTTAATAATCCACCGTCACCGAATTTTACCTAAACCGCAAGTCACGTAAGTGGGATGATTCGCTGACATAAACCCCTCTTAACGTCCTCAGCCGACATGTTCGGCCAGGAACGCCCGGCTGTGCTCGCGTGCAAGGGCGGTCGCTTCGCGGTCGTGGCGCACCGGCCTGAGCGAATTGTCGAACCCGTGCTGGACCCCATCATAGATGCGCCATTCGGGCTCGGGCCGCTTGGCGCTGAAGGCGGCGATTTCGGCTGGCGGCACGGCGGTGTCGAGCGAGCCCACATGGCACAGCACCGGACAGCGCGGCACGTCGTCCGGGTAGTCGCACATATCGGAGCCGTAATAGGGGATCGAGGCGTCGAAATCGCGCCGGCAGGCGGCCAGCCAGGCGACCGTGCCGCCCAGGCAGAACCCGACAATGCCGACCTTGCCCGCATTGCGTACGTGATCGGCGGCGGCCGCCAGATCGTCCAGCGTCGCCTCCATGTTGGCGGCGATATCCCGCGACATCGCCTTGCCGCGCACACTGCCGACATCGTCGTAAGGCAGGGTGAGGTCGCGCTCAAAGCGGTCCCAGAGCAAGGGCGCGATGGCGCGATATCCGTCAGCCGCCCAGCTGTCGCACACGCCGACCAAGTAGTCGTTGACGCCGTACATCTCCATCGCCACGACCAGCCCGCCGCGCGGCGTCCCCTCGGGCTCGGCGATATAGGCGCCGAATTCGTGCCCGTCCTTCGCGCATAACCGGATAGTTTGTCCCATAGCCGTTCTCCCTTATTCAGACCGCCCCACGGACGGTGTCGATGATGAAGGCGGCATCCCCCGGCGCTTCGCCGCCGCGCCAGGCCACGTGGCCGTCCGGCCGGACCAGCACCAGCGCGTGCCCGTAAAGCGCCGCCAGATCCGGTTCGCCCCGCGTCTCGACGTTGAGCGGCAGGTCGCGCGCGGCTGCCGCGCGAACCAATGGGCCGGGATCGGGCGATGCCGCGCCGAGGCGCAGCAGCACGAAACCGTCACCGAAGAGATCAAGCACCGAGCGACCGTCTTCCAGCCAGCCATGGGGCGCGCGGCCCCCGGCGCGGCTCGACGGGGTATAGATGCCGGGATCGTCGGGCGGCGGTGTCTCCGCGTCGTGCACGCAGATCGGCGATTTCTCATAGCGATAGCCGAGCGCGATGCCTTCGGTGACGGTCTGGCGGGTCAACGTCTGTCGGAATTGCTCACCCAGCGCCTTGCGCTGGGCATCCCCTTTCGCGCCCGGCTGCTCGACATGGGAAATCTCGTCCATATCGTAGCGGCGGAAGTTATCGGCGGCCTCGCTCACATTGCGCAGCGCCACCGGACGGCGTTCGGCCTCATAGCTCTCCAACAGGCGGGGTCCGCCCCAACCGCCGATGGTGGCCGCCAGCTTCCAGCCAAGATCGATGGCGTCACCCATGCCGGTGTTCATGCCGAACCCGCCGGACGGCGATAGCTGGTGCGCGGCATCGCCAGCAAGAAACAGCCCGTCGTCCTGAAAGCAGTCGGCGACCCATTCGCGCCGCGCCCAGGGCACGACGTTAAGCGTTTCATGCGGGAAATCGCCGCCGAACATGCGACGAAGCGCTGCTTCCGCATCAACGGTCTCGGGATCTACGTCATTCCCGCCGCCATGCAGCGTGAGCCGCCAGAACGCGTCCCCGTCCTGTGCCGCCATGCCGCCCCAAAGCCCATCCGCGCCAATGAAGAAGG
>JAZFSB010000368.1:0-5983 GCA_036445935.1 Alphaproteobacteria bacterium
TCGAAGATCACCAGCGGGAATCGCTCGTCGCGCTCCAGCCGGTCGAGAATGCCCGACACGCCGAAGACCGGGTCGACCTCTTTCGTGATGCGGACCACCTGCTCGGGATGCTCGGCCTCGAGCATGGCGATGAACCCGCCAAGATCGCTCGGATAGGCGTTCGACGTGCTCATGACTTGTCCTGCTTGTTCCGGGGCGGGTCGATCGGCCCGTCGGCCTCGATCCAGGCTTTCATGCCGCCCGCCATGTGGGCGCAGCCCGTAAGCCCCATATCCTGCGCCGTCTTGGCGGCCAGCGCCGAACGCCAGCCGCCCGCGCAATAGAACACGAAGGTCGCGTCCTCGGCGAAGAACGGCTTGTGATACGGGGTTTCCGGGTCGATCCAGAATTCCAGCATGCCGCGCGGCACGTGATGCGCGCCGGCGACCAGCCCGGTCTTGGCGACTTCGCGGATATCCCTGAGATCGATGAAAATGACGTCGTCCCGCCCATGCAAAGCGCGCGCTTCGGCGGCATCCACCGTGCGCACGGCGGCGTCGGCATCGGCGACCATCTGCATGGCGGGGCGGGTGATGGTTTGTGGCACGGGTGAACCTTATCTCTGATCAAGTGCCGGCAAACTATCAACACTGCCGCCGAAAGGCGAGTTTCGCGGGCCTCAATGTCCCGCGCAGGGGCCGTGCGGGTGGCGCTCGGGGTGCTGGGCCCAATACCAGCCGGCCATCGCCTGATAGACCTTCATGACCGCCATTGGACGTTTTTCGCCGGTGAATTCGCGGTAGAGCGCATTGACGTTGATGAACACGCGCTCACGGTCGATCCAGTGGGTGAAATGATCGACGACGATCTCCGCCGCCGCGTCCTCCCAGGAAAGCCCCGCATCAAAGCGCGCCCGCGCGGCCGTGTGCAGCGTCGTGAGATAGTCGCGCAAGGTCCGCACCGCCGCCTTGTCGCCGATCGGGCCGTGGCCCGGCACCACGATCTCGACATCCCAGCCGAGGATGCGGTCGCAGGCGCGGACCCAGCTTTCCACCGGCCCGGCCCAGATGATCGGGTGGCCGCCGGAAAAAATGATATCGCCGGTAAAGACGGTGCGCTCCGACGGCACATGAACCAGCACGTCGCCGCGCGTATGCGCCGGGCCGGCCTTGACCAGCTCGACGCGCTTGTCGCCGACGCTGAGCGTGAGCTCGGTGTCGAAGGTGCGTGTTGGCAGCGTGTTGACGATGCCGCCGGTGAAATCGAACCGGCGCCCCATCAGCTCATGCAGCAGCGCGCCGCTGTCGCCCTGTTCGCGCCATGATGCCAGGCGCTCGATGAAGGCTTCCGGCGGCAGCCGTTCCATCTCCGCCCGGCAGGCGTCCGACGCCACGATTTCCGCGCCCTCGACAAGCTGGTTGCCGTAGGTGTGGTCGCCATTGGCATGGGTGTTGACCAGCGTGTCGATGGCGCGCGCGGCGGGCGCGGCGTCGCGCATGGCATCCAGCATCTCGGCGGTCAGTTTCAGGTCGAACAAAGTGTCGACCAGCAGGCTTTCCTCGCCGTCGGTGATCAGCCCGGCGTTCGACCAGCCCCAGCCGCCATCGGGTTGAAGATACGCCCAGCTTCCATTGCCAAGATCGTGCAGCCCCTTGGTGAATTTCCAGCGCGCCATGGCCGCACTATCCCACAGCGCCCCCGGCCTGTCTTGGCCCCGCCCGGTTTCGCTGCTAAATCTCCGCCATGACTTCTCCCATCCTGTCACTGCAGAACGCCAAGGCGGTGGCGGAATTTACACGGCTGGGCTATTGGCAGGGCGAGACGATTTATGACCTCGCCGCCGGCCATGCGATGCGCACGCCTGACCGGTTCGCGATCCGCGACCAATACCGGCGACTGACCTGGCGTCAGTTGGTCGATGCCGCCGACGGCTTTGCCGCCGATCTGAGCGCGCGCGGGGTGCGGCCGGGCCAACGGGTGGCGCTGTGGATGCCGGACCGGATCGAATCCGCCGTCGCCCTGCTGGCTTGTTCCCGGGGCGGCCATGTCTGCTGCCCGTCGCCGCACCGCCGCCATACGGTGGCTGACGTGGTGGTTCTGCTGGAACGCATGCGCGCCGCCGTGCTGATCCACCAGGCAGGCTTCGGCGCCGACACAGGTGCTGCCGATATCGCCGCAGAGGCGGCACATCTGGGCTCGCTCCGCCATATCCACACATTGCCGCCGCTTGGTTCTGATGATGCCCCGTTCGCCGGGATGCTGACGGGCGGCGATGCGGGGCCCTGCGTGTCGGACCCCAACGATGTGGTCTATCTGGCCTTTACCTCGGGCTCGACCGGGCGGCCCAAGGGAGTGATGCACAGCGACAACACGCTGCTGGTCACCGCGCGGGCGATTTCCGCCGATTGGGGCATTGGCGAGGACTCCGTGGTCACTTCGCTGAGCCCGTTCAGCCATAATCTCGGGCTGGGGACGTTGCTCACCGCCATCGTCGGCGGGGCGGAGTTCGTGATCCATGACGCGGCCCGCACGGAGAGCCTGGTCGACCGGCTGGTTGAGGTCGGCACCACCTATCTGGTCGGCGTGCCGACCCATGCCATCGACCTGCTGGCCGAGCTCGGCGTGCGCGGCATGGACAGGTTGGGCCGGGTCAGCGCGTTCCGGGTGTCGGGCGCGGCCTCGCCCGGCCACGTGCTGGAAGGGCTGATCGAAAAAGGCATCACGCCGCAAAGCGGCTACGGCATGACCGAAACCAACGCGCATCAATATACGCTGCCGGATGACGACCCCGCCTTGATTGTCGGCACCTGCGGCACGGCCTGTCCGGGCTATGAGATCCGCATCTTCGACGAAGACGATCCCGACACGGCGCTGGGACCGGGAGAGGTCGGGCTGGTCGGCGGACGGGGAGCTGCCCTGATGCTGGGCTATTTCGACGACCAGATCGCTACCGAGGCCTCGTTCAACGCGGACGGCTGGTTCATGACCGGCGATCTCGGCTGGGTCGATGAGGCCGGCTATCTGCGCCTGACCGGGCGCAAGAAGGAGGTCATCATTCGCGGCGGCCACAACATCAACCCGGCCTGGATCGAGGAGCTGGCGATGCGCCACGCCGCGGTCATGCGCGCCGCCGCCGTGCCGGTCGCCGACGAGCGGCTGGGCGAGCGCGTCTGCTTGGCCGTCATGTTCCGCCCCGGTGTGGCGCCGACGCCGGCCGAATTGCTGGATTATCTCGCGGGTGAGGGGCTGTCGAAGGCCGACATGCCGGAATTCACGCTCGAGCTTTCCGATATTCCCTTGATGAGCAACGGAAAGATCCAGAAGCTCGACATCCTGCGCTGGATCGGAGACGGTCGGGTGGCGCCGGTCCCAATTCGCGCGGACTGCCAGGGAGGGGAACAACCGGATGCGCGCCGTTGTGATCGATGAATTCGGCCCCGCCGAGGCGGGACGCCTGGATGAGGTCGCGGACCCCGTTGCCGGGCCGGGGGAGGTTTTGATCGAGATCTTCGCCACGGCAGCCAACGATGTCGACAATCTGCTGATCGGCGGGCTGCACCAGGTCAAGCCGATGCTGCCTTTCATTCCGGGCAAGGGGCCGGCTGGCGTCGTGCGCGCGGTCGGCGCTGGCGTGGGCGGCTTCAAGCAAGGCGACCGGGTGCTCGGCATGTGCGAACCCGGCGGCGGCTATGCCGAGCTGATCGCCGTGCCGGCCGGCCAGTGCCACATTTTGCCCGATGCCATGCCGTTTGCCGACGCGGCGTCCATGGCGCTGGTGTTCGATACCGCCTGGTTCGCGCTGCGCGAGCGCGGGCGCTACCGGGACGGCGAAAGCGTGCTGGTGCTGGGGGGGTCGGGCGGCGTGGGGCTGGCCGCGATCCAGCTTGCCAAGGCACTCGGCGCTACCGTGTTGGCCGGCGTATCCAACCAAGACAAGTACGATCTGGCGCGCGACGCCGGCGCCGACGCCATCATCGCGCTCGACTGGCCCGACCTGAAGGAAACCATGCGACTTCAGGTCGCCGCCGCCAATGGCGGCGAGGGCGTGGACATCATTATCGATCCGCTGGGCGACGATATTTTAGATTCCGCCATCCGGGCGCTCGCTTGGCGCGGTCGGATGGTGGTGATCGGCTTCGCCGCCGGGCGCATCCCCACGATCCGGGCCAACTATCTGCTGGTCAAGAATATCGAGGTCACCGGGCTGCAGATCGGCGATTACCGCAAGCGCCAGCCTGACCTCACCGCCGCCTGTTTCAGGGAACTGTTCGCGCTCTACGAGGAAGGCCGCATCAGGCCGCTACCCACCACTGAAATGCCGATCACCGATTGGCAGGACGCGCTGGCCGCCATCTCAGGCCGCACCGCGCGCGGCCGTATCGTGCTGATGCAGGACCGTGATTGAGCGGAAAGTGCCTTGGCCAAAGGTGCCGTCATCTTTTTAGGCGGAGCGCCCACACTGTTGTGGGCCGGTTCGGACGGTTGGCGACGAGCAGCAGAAGCTCATGTCCCGGGTCGTAGGCCATGTTGTAATTCATCCCCGCCGGAAAGGGCAGTAACGCGGATTTTGCCGGCGTCCATGCATCCTTGCCGAGGTCGTAAAGCCAGGTATGGGTGGTCCAGTATGGCTGCTTTAACCAAGAGGGTTTGAAATCCACCAGCACGACGGTGCGGTCGATGATCGGATGGTAGGCCATCGGGGCGTGCTGGTCCCTCGGCGGGCGGGGTCTGGGGGTTCGCATCATTTGATGCTCGCCGGTGTCGGGCCGGTAGACCACGATCGCGTTACTGTTTCGGTTGGTGCCGAACACGACCAGCGCCTTGTGGCGTGAATCGTAGACCGCGTTGTTGTGCCAGCCGAACAACCCCTTCTTCTTTACCCGTCGCCACGACCGGGTCTTGCCACCCAGCTCGTAGATGCCGTTGTTGCGGTATCCGATGACCACGCCGCGGTCGGTGTCGAATGCGGTGGCGTAAGGGAAGAAGGACACGCTCTTGCGCGGCAGTGGGGTCCAGCGCCCCGTTTCCAGCGACAATATCCAGGTCGGATGGTGCCTGATCAGGCCCCAGAGCCCGGCGACCGCGTTGGTGAACCTTCCCGGCACCATGTGGCCCGGATGGCTGCTAACGATGATCTCATCGCGAGCGGGATCGTATTCGACGGCGCCGAAGCTATGCATGGCCCATGGGTGAACGCCGTCGCGCCCGGCAACCGGGACACCGTTATCGTTCACTCGATAGGTGCCCCGGTGGTCATTCGGGTAAAGGCGCTTCCATTCAAGGCTCGCGAGGTCGAAGAACAGAGGACTGTTGGCCCAATTTTTGCCGTGGGTGTCGCTGCCAAAAAGGACGAGCCGGCCGCGGCGGGTATCGAACGCGCTGCCGCCATGGGGCTGGCGCCTGAACCGGACCTTGTCGTTCGGTTTCTGCTGGTGGATTTCCGTCCAGATGCCGGTTGGCAGGGAAAGGAGGCGCGGGTTCAGCGGCGTGCCGTCGGGGTAGGGCGCGCGCGGGGCGGCCGTGGCCGTCGCGCCGGTGGCGGTGGCAAGGGTGAGCAGGGAAAGGAAGGAGATGGTGGACAAATAGGCCGCGCGCGACATGCCGCCCCTGCCGGGAAAGGCTTTTTTCTCGTCGCTATTGGCGCAAAACCCGACGGGCATGACCATGTGCTTCCGCGGTTGTGTCGGCGAGCATAACGGCGCGCGGCGCCACCGTCACCCACATGGCAAACATTGGCCCAACTACAGGCTGGTCAAGAATATCGAGGTCCCCGGGCCGCGGATCGGCGATTGCCGCAAGCGCTGGCCGGACCTTGCCGCCGCCTGTTTCAGGGAACTGTTCCCGCTCTATGAAGCCGGCCGGATCAGGCCGCCGCCGACAACCACGATACCGATCGACGGTTGGCAGGAGGCGCGGCCGCATCGTCCTGGTGCAGGATAAAGCATAAGCCGCGTTGCACGAGAAAATCGGCTAACTTACCCTTGGTGGCCTGATTTGGAGGATA
>JAZFSB010000369.1:0-2060 GCA_036445935.1 Alphaproteobacteria bacterium
ACCTTTGCTTTCGCCGGCATACGAGTCCTTATAAAATATTATTTCGCCCTCTACTTCGCGCATAATCACCAGGCCTAGTTTGACGGGTTCGGATTCATCAGCGACCGGTTCTTTTTGAACAGATCGAGAAAGTCGATGGTGATCGTGCTGATGCGAATGTCAGCCCGCGCCGCCGCGATCAGAAAATCGACCAGCGCGTCTTCGGGGATGCCGCAATCGTAGTTGAATCCGGCCCAGCCGGAATAGGGGCTGGCGCGCGCCCTGAGCGCGTTCTCCAAAGAGATGCCGGGCTCGGTATATAGGCCTTCTACCCGGAGCCAGTCGTCGCCCAGCCCCTGCCCGCCGAGCCAGCCGGCCCAGCTTTCCAGTACGCGCGGGTAGTCGTCGGGTTTGAGAAAGTGCCAGGACGGGCTGTAGATAAGCGATGCGCGGACGGTTTGCGTGTCCTCGCGGCGCAACGCCTGATAGGCCTGGATCACCTCTTGCGAACAGCCGTGCTCTTCGAACACGCTTGTCGTGCCGGTGCGGTTATAGGCCGCCATCGCAGCCTTCAGCCCGGCCACCCTGTCGTCATGGACGAAGCGCGGCATCATGGCGAAGAACGCCAGCTCGACGATGGGAACGAAGCTGTCTTCCAGGATCAGCCCGGTAGCCTCGCCGGTGTCGGGGTCTGTCTCAAGCGTCACCGATGGCGGCAGGTCGGGATGGTCCGGATAGAGTCCGCCGGCGTCCAGCGCGCGGCTGTTGGCGACCGAGTGGAGCGGCAGCTCGTGGCGCCAATAGCCCCAGATCGGTCGGATATAAACCGGATTGTCGGGAGCGATGCGGTCAAGTTCGGCGCGTGTCGGAAAGCGCTTTTCGGCGAGGTTGTCCGGCACGTCGAAATAGTAGGGCGGCTCGCCGATCGGCATGGTGACGACCCAGTCGCCGGGCTGAACCTCGCGCACCAGCGCCTCGATGCGCCCCAGCACGTCGGCGACCGAGCGGCAGCCCGAGAGAGACGGGAACACGCCCTTCAGCCCCTCGCGGTCCATATGGGCGTGGCCATCGATCAGGCCGGGGATCACGGCGCGCCCGCCCGCGTCGATCACCCGCGTGCGGTCGGTGGCAAGGCCCGCGATCTCATCGTCGCTCCCCACCGCCATGATGCGCCCGTCATGGATGGCGATGGCCGAGGCGATGCTGTCGGCGCCATCGCAGGTGATGATCTTGCCGTTCCGGATTGCTATGTCGCAGCCGGGCTGGGGCGGTGACGGTGGGTTCATGTCAGCGTCCGACGGCGTAGGCCTCGCGCCGGTGGTCGGCGGCGCCGGACAACACGCCATTATCCAGCACCTCGATACATTTCGACGAGCCGAAATAGGACGCGCCGGAAGCGCGGGCGACATCGAAGCCGCGATCCGTGAGCGTCGTCTCGACCGAGTCCGGGAACGCATCGTCGATCAGCGCGTTGCCCTTGCCATCGACTGCCCAGCGCGGCTCCTCGATCGCCGCCGACAGCTCCATGCCACGGTCGACCATGTTGGTCAGCATCTGAACGTTGGAAATGGTCTGTGCCGGCCCACCCGGCGTGGTCAGCAGGTAGCGGACCTTGCCGTCCTTGAGCACCATCACGGGGTTCAGCGTGTGCGACGGCTTCTTGCCCGGCGCCACCACGTTGCGATGCTCCGGATCGGTGACGAATCCGGTCATGCGGTTATTCAAGAGGATCCCGGTGCCGGGATCGAGGAAGGCCGAGCCGAACACATGGAACACACTCTGCACCACCGAGATGGCGTTGCCGTCGCCATCCATCAGCGTGATGCAGGACGTCCCGGCGGTGCCCGGTGGCTGGTGCGGACCGGGCGCCGCGTCGGCCACCGCGGCGCGCAGCTTGCCGGTGGTCTGGCCGCCCAGCAGCTCGTCGATCGGGGACGCATGGGCGGCAGGATCGCAGATATAGGGACTGCCTTCGTCGAAGGCGGCGCGGGCGGCGGCCATCAGCCGGGCCAGCCGGTCGGCGTCGGGCCCGTTCAGATCTTCCGACGTCAGATCACCGAGCGCATTGAGCTGCATCAGCA
>JAZFSB010000370.1:0-3306 GCA_036445935.1 Alphaproteobacteria bacterium
GGCTTCTCACGCAATGCCCCCGGGGGTGGCACGGCTCAGGGGGGTGGGGGGTACTGTTAGAATTTCTGAGCGTGGCCGCGCGTGGCGTTGGGGGGAATGGTCACAAATTGGTCACAAACCAATCATCACGCGTCGATCCACCCCATCATTGAATCCCAGTAAAAGCTTGCCAAATAGCCTGTTTACCGAACTGTCTGATACCGCTTAGAACGGGCAAATACAGTGGGATTAGAATTTCGAGACCGTCCCGATCGACCACTCCGGCACCCCTCCGTCGGTCTACCAGGTTGGCGCCGGGGCGCCGCTGGTTTGGGCGGGCGGACATTAGCGCATTAGCCGTCATCGCCGCAACAACCGGCTCACCGGCATGCTATATTGCATGCAAGCCTTGTTGTTTCGCCCGTCGGATCAGGATCACGCAGCGCCATGCAGGACCACGCGGAGGCCACTCTCGCGGCCGAACTGCCCGAAATCCCGTTGATCGAGGCGCTGGGGCCCACGCCGTCGCTTGAGATGATGGCGGACGAAGGTGCGCGGCTGGACCATCTGGTGGAAACCGCGCGCGCGCATTACGGGCGTGGCTTCATCGCCACCGCCGATCGGCTGTCGCGTCGCTGGGTCACACGCAACAGCTCCCCCTATGGCGAAGAAATCGCGGAGATCGCCAACCGCATGCCGGCGCCGGGCGGCTGGTTCCTGAATGCGAGCTTCGAATGGGGCTGTACCGCGGGGCTTGCGCGCGACCCGGACACCGGCGCCTTCACCCTGCTCAGGGTGCTCGACTGGCCCTTGCCCGGGCTCGGTCGCACACTGGTCGCCGCCCAGCAGCGGGGCCCGGCCGGCGAATTCCTCAACCTGACCTGGCCGGGCTTCGCCGGCGCGGTCACCGCGGTCGCCGCCGGGCGGTTCGCCGCGGCCCTCAACCAGGCGCCGATGCCCCTCCGCGGTCTCGGCAAATACGGCGACTGGACCGTGGAACGGTTTCGCGTCTGGCGTAGCCGCGAACTGCCGCCGATGCACCTGCTGCGCCAGGTGTTCGAACGCTGTCAGAACTATGAGGATGCGCGCCTGGCGCTTTCCCACACCCCGATCGCGATCCCGGCGATCTATGTCCTGACCGGCGCCCGGCCGGGCGAAGGCTGTGTCATAGAGCGCATGCCGCATGCCGCCCGGCTGCATGACGCGCCGGTCTGCGTGGCCAACCAGTGGTTGTCATCCGACCTGAAAGGGCGCGACCGGGGCACCCGCAGCGGCGACCGGCTGGCCGTGATGCGCGCGCTGACCGCCGAAGCGCCGCCGTGGGATTTCGACTGGCTGGCGGAACCCATGCTCAACCGCACGACCCGGCTGGCCGCGGTGCTGGACCCGGCAGGCGGGCGGGTCCTCGCCCGGGGATACGAGGACGACGGCCCGGCCACCCAGACGCTGCACCTGGCGGCCTGAACGCCCCCGCCACGGGGGCCCCAAACCCCCGGAAATACCCCCGCAAAGCCTTGACAGGGCGCGTTCCCTGACTATAGTGCCGCCACCCTGTCGCGGGCGACGGGCCGCCATATCGAGCGGTGCCGTGCGCCTGCGGATTTTTTTGTGTTGGACCAATATGTTCGCAGTCGTCAAAACCGGCGGTAAGCAGTACCGCGTTGCCAAGGACGATGTCATTATCGTCGAGAAAATTGTCGCCGAAGCCGGCGCCGATATAGAGCTCGACCAGATTCTGGCGCTGAATGACGGCAAGGACACCGTGATCGGCACGCCGCTGGTTGAGGGCGCCCGGGTCGCGGCGACCGTGCTCGATCAGACGCGCAACGCCAAGATCATCGTCTTCAAGAAAAAACGCCGGAAGGACTACAAGCGCAAGCATGGTCATCGCCAGCACGTGACGGTGTTGCGCGTGACCGAGATTCTCGCCAAGGGTCAGCAGCGCAGTGCGCCGGCCAAGGCGGCCGAGCCCGCGAAGCCGGCTGAGGCGACCGAGGCAACCGAGGCACCAGCCAAGAAGGCCGCCGCCAAGAAGGCACCAGCCAAGAAAGCCCCGGCCAAGAAAGCCCCGGCCAAAAAGGCGCCGGCCAAGAAGGCCCCCGCCAAGAAAGCCCCGGCAAAGAAATCACCCGCCAAGAAGGCGCCGGCCAAGAAGGCCGCGGCGCGTAAGAAGACCGAGGAGTAGAGCCGATGGCACATAAGAAAGCCGGTGGTAGTTCCCGTAATGGTCGCGATTCAGCGGGCCGTCGTCTGGGCGTGAAGAAATTCGGCGGCGAAGCCGTGATTTCCGGCAATATCATCATTCGCCAGCGCGGCACCAAGTTCCACCCGGGCGACAATGTCGGCATAGGCAAGGATCACACCATCTTCGCGGTGGCCGAAGGCAAGGTCAGCTTCAGGCACCGGGCAAAGGGCCGCATTTTCGTTTCCGTGGAGCCGAACGGTTAGTGTCCTCGATGCTACGAACTTAGGAACCAGGACACTGGCCCCCCCGGCAACATGCCGCGCGGCCGGCTTGCGACACGGGGGGACATGAAATCGTTTCCCCCTTTTTCGTTGGGCATAGACAATGAAATTTCTCGATCAGGCAAAGGTATATCTCCGTTCCGGTGACGGCGGCGATGGCTGCGTCGGCTTCCGGCGCGAAAAATACGTCGAATTCGGCGGTCCCGACGGCGGTGATGGCGGGAGCGGTGGCAACCTGATCGCCGAGGTCGCCGACGGGCTCAACACGCTGATCGATTTCCGCTATCGGCAGCATTTCAAGGCTCCGCGCGGCGTAAACGGCAGCGGCAGCAACTGCACCGGCGCCGGCGGCAAAAATCTGGTGATGTACGTGCCGCCTGGCACCCAAATTCTGGAAGACGACAATGAAACGCTGATCGCCGACCTTACGCACGACAATCCACGCGTTGTGCTGTGCCGTGGCGGGCGTGGCGGGCGCGGCAATGCCCGGTTCAAATCCTCGACCAACCAGGCGCCCCGGCGCGCCGATCCCGGCGAGGAGGGCGAGGCGCGCTGGGTGTGGCTGCGGCTCAAGCTGATCGCCGATGCCGGGTTGGTCGGACTGCCCAATGCCGGCAAGTCGACTTTCCTTGCCGCCACCTCGCACGCGCGGCCCAAGATCGCGGATTACCCTTTCACCACCCTGACGCCGGGGCTCGGCGTGGTGACCGTTGACGACGAGGTCTTCGTGCTGGCCGATATTCCCGGCCTGATCGAAGGCGCGCATCAGGGCGCGGGGCTGGGCGACAGATTTCTGGGCCATATCGAGCGCTGCGGCGCGCTGCTGCATCTCATCGACGGCACGGTGGACGATCCGGTCTC
>JAZFSB010000371.1:0-3237 GCA_036445935.1 Alphaproteobacteria bacterium
TTTTTAAAAACTATTCAGCGGCAGCTTGAGGTAGCGCACGCCGTTATCCTCGGGCTCGGGCAGGCGGCCAGCGCACATATTCACCTGGATCGCCGGCAGGATAAGGCGCGGCACCTCCAGAGTCGCGTCGCGCGCCTCACGCAAGGCGACGAATTCTTCTTCATCGATCTCGTCGCGCACATGGATGTTGGCGGCGCGCTGCTCGGCCACGCTGGTCTGCCAGGCGGGATCGCGTGTGCCGCCCGCGCCGTAATCGTGATTGATGAACAGCCTTGTTTCAGGCGCAAGGGCGAGGATGCGCCGGATCGAACGGTACAGCGTGCGGGCATCGCCGGCCGGAAAATCGCAGCGCGCGGTGCCTGAATCCGGCATGAACAGCGTATCGCCGGTAAAGGCGGCATCGCCGATTACATAGACCGCGCAGGCCGGGGTATGACCAGGGCTGTGCAGGACCCGCCCCTCCAGCCCGCCGATACGGAAAGTTTCGTCATCGGCGAACAGGTGATCGAATTGCGAACCGTCGCACGCGAACGAGGTGTCGGCGTTGAACACGGTGGCGAAATGGCGCTGCACCTCGACCACCCCCGCGCCGATTCCAATGCGCCCGCCCAGCCGGTCCTTCAGGTAGGGCGCCGCGGTCATGTGATCGGCGTGGATATGGCTTTCCAGCACCCACTCGACGCGCAAGCCCTCCTGGGTCACGCGCTCGATCAGCTGATCGGCGGCGCGCGTCGCGGTGCGGCCCGATCGCGCATCGAAATCCAGCACGGTGTCGATAACCGCGCAAGCCGGGCTTTCCGGATCGCGCACCAGATGCGTCGCGTTGGCGGTATCGGGATCGAAAAACGTTTCGACGATTGGCATCATCATCCTCGCCACGGGAATAATTTGGAATGGTATCGCGCCATCTCAGCCGTGACCATATACCGTTGCCGCTATCTCGGCGGAAGCTACCAAAATCCCTGTTTGACGCACCCGGCGATCACCCATAAACAGGGGCCAAGCGACAGTACAGGCCCCCGTCCCAATGTTAGACGATTTTTTCGATCCCACTGAAACGGTCGAGCTCTCCCCGCCCGTATCGGACGAGGTCAAGGAAAGCACCTGCTACATGTGCGCCTGCCGGTGCGGCATCAAGGTGCATCTCAAGGACGGCCAGATCCGCTATATCGAGGGCAACCCGGACCATCCGGTCAACCACGGCGTGCTGTGCGCCAAAGGCTCGGCCGGGATCATGAACCATTATTCGCCAGCCCGGCTGACCGGCCCGCTGAAACGCGTGGGAGAGCGGGGCAAGGCGGAGTTCGAGGAGATCGGCTGGGACGAGGCGCTGGATATCGCGACCGGCTGGCTGGGCAAGGTGCGCGAGAGCGATCCCAGGAAGCTCGCCTTCTTCACCGGCCGCGATCAGAGCCAGGCGCTGACCGGCTGGTGGGCCAGCCAGTTCGGCACGCCAAACCACGCCGCCCATGGCGGGTTCTGTTCGGTCAACATGGCGGCGGCCGGACTTTACACCATCGGCGGCTCGTTCTGGGAATTCGGCGAGCCCGACTGGGACCGCACGCGTTATCTGCTGATGTTCGGCGTCGCCGAGGACCATGACAGCAACCCGATCAAGGCCGGCATTTCGAAGGTCAAGGCGAACGGCGCCCGCTTTGTTTCGGTCAACCCGATCCGCACCGGCTATTCGGCGGTGGCCGACGAATGGGTCGGCATCCGCCCCGGCACCGACGGGCTGTTCGTGCTGTCGCTGGTGCACGAGCTGCTGCGCGCCGACCGTATCGATCTGGACTACATCGTGCGCTACACCAACCTGCCATGGCTGGTGATCGCCGACCCGGACGGCGACGATGACGGGCTGTTCGCGCGCGGACCCGACGGTGCGCCGCTGTGCCAGGACAAGACCACCGGCCAGGTCGCCAGCGCGCTTGAGCCCGATATCTCCCCCGCGCTGACCGGCACCCACGTCCTACCCGACGGACGTAGCGCGGTGCCCGCCTTCGAGCTGATGGCGCTGCGCTATCTCGACGACGCTTACGCACCGGAGGCTGTCGAGACCCGTACCGGCATCGCCGCCGCCACCATCCGGCGGATCGCCGCCGAGTTGGCCGACGCCGCCTTTGAACAGGAAATCGTGCTCGACCAGCCCTGGACCGACTGGGCCGGACGGCGGCACGAGACGATGATCGGCCGGCCGGTCGCGATGCATGCGATGCGCGGCATCTCGGCCCATTCCAACGGGTTTCACACCTGCCGCGCGATCCACTTTTTGCAGGTCCTGCTGGGCAGTATCGATTGCCCCGGCGGGTTCCGCTACAAGGCGCCCTTTCCCAAGCCGGCGCCGCCCGCCCAACAACCGGCCGGTCGTCCCGACCAGCTAGCCGCCGGCCAGCCGCTTGGCGGCCCACCGCTCGGCTTTCCGACCGGGCCCGAGAACCTGATCGTCGATGAGAACGGCGCGCCGGGGCGTATCGACAAGGCATTTTCGTGGGAAGCGCCGCTCGCCGCGCACGGCATGATGCAGATGGTGATCGCCAACGCCCATGAAGGCGATCCGTATCCGATCGACGTGCTGTTCATGTTCATGTCCAACATGAGTTGGAATTCGTCGATGAACACGACCGGCACCATGGAGATGCTGACCGCGAAGGACCCGGAGACTGGCGAGTACCGAATTCCGAAAATCATCTATTCCGATGCTTATTTCTCGGAAATGGTCGCCTATGCCGACCTGATCCTGCCCGACACCACCTATCTGGAGCGCTGGGACTGTATCTCGATGCTCGACCGGCCGATCAGCAGCGCCGAGGGGCCGGGCGACGCAATCCGCCAACCGGTGATCAAGCCCGACCGCGACGTGCGCCCGTTCCAGGATGTATTGATCGACCTTGGCGCGCGGCTCGGCCTGCCCGGTCTGGTGGACGACGGTGGTAAGCCGAAATACCCCGGCGGCTACGCCGATTACATCGTCAATCACGAGCGTATGCCCGGGGTCGGCATGCTGGCCGGCTGGCGCGGCGAGGCCGGCGACCAACACGGCGCCGGGTCGCCCAACCCGAAACAGCTTGAGCGCTATATCGAGAATGGCTGTTTCTGGCAGGGCAAGACGCCGCCCGAGCAGCATTATTTCAAGCACGCCAATCGGGACTATCTCACCTACGCCACCGAGATGGGTTTCATCGGCGCACCGGAACAGATCATCCTGCAGCTCTATTGCGAGCCGCTGCAGAAATTCCG
>JAZFSB010000372.1:0-2900 GCA_036445935.1 Alphaproteobacteria bacterium
TGGAAGCGACGGGCGGCGATTTCCGGCATTATTACGACGGCATCACGCCGTCGGTCGGGCGGCTGATCGACGCGGTCGACCGCGACCGCCTCGCCGTGGCAGACGCACTTGGCGCCAAGACCATGCCGTTCGTCGAGCTGTTCCATCGCATGGGCTACACCACGGACGCGGCGCGTGACACCGGCTTGGCTTACGAGGCGTTCCACCAGAGCGAACCCGACAAGTGGATCCCCGCGCCGCCGGTCCTCGAACATCGCTATTTCCTGGAAGACGTGCCCTATGGCCATTTGATCTATTCGGAGCTTGGCCGGTTGGCCGGGGTGGCGACGCCGACCATCGACCATGTGATCCACCTGGCCTGTGTCGCGCTGGGCCGCGATCTGCGCGCCGACGGGCTGACGCTGGCGCGCATGGGGCTGGCGGGCGTCGGGCGCGAGCGCTTCGTGGAGCTGTTGGAAAACGGATTCGAGAAATGACGTTTGTTTCGCTGACGCGACGGTAGCGGGTCAGGCGATTTTGAATACCCAGAGGTCGCTTTTGACTTCCTCGCCGTATTCGGTGCGAATGGTGCGCTGGGCAACGGAGATTTTTTTTAGACCGGCCGCGGCCGCCACGCGCTTGATATAGGGCCGCCCGTGAGAGTAGCGCCCGGTTTCAGTCAGGTGGTAATCCTCGCCATTTGATGTCTCCAGCGAAAACGCGCACAGCCCGCCATCCTTGAGCACACGCCGGATTCCGGTGAAGACCGGCGCCAGGTCACCAAAATAGATCAGCGAATCACCGGACAGCACCATGTCGTAACGCCGTCGCGTCTCGGCCAGATGCGCGCCGATATCGGCTTCGATCAGCCGGTCGTAAAGCCGCCGCCGGCGTGCCTTGGCCAGCATGCGGCCCGACAGGTCGACGCCATCAATCCGGCCGCCGATCTTGCGAAACGGCCGTGCCGTGAGCCCGGTGCCGCAGCCGAGATCCAGAATGGCGAGATCGTGCGCCCCCTTGGCCAGCACTGGGGCGACGGCTTCGTACAGCAGTTCGGGGCCGCGGTAATTCAGCTCTTCGACCAGCTGCTGATCGAAATCATCGGCGAAGCGGTCGAAATGGGCGGTGACATAATCGTCGCTGGCGCGACTTGGCGGTGGCTCGGCGCCAAGCGCCGCCAGCATGTGCATCGCCTCGGGCTCATCGGGTTCAGCCTCAAGATACCGGCGGTACCATTTGATGGCGGTCTCGGTTTCGCCCTGTCCCGCATGGCTTTCCGCGATCCCCCAAAGCGCTTCGGAGAAGCCGGGATCCAGTTTGAGAGCCTTGTGATAGAGCTTGAGCGATTTGGACAGGTGGCCATCGACCAGCGCCTTGCCGGCGATCTCGCAGAGATTGTCGGTTTCCTCCTCGTTGGCCTTGGTGCGCTGGGTGCGGGCCCGACCCTTGTGACCCATGCCTTCGAGCGCGTCGGCGCGGGCCCGCATAGCCGACAGGTTTTTCGGGTACTCAGCCAGAATCTGGCGGTATAGCGTTTCACCGGCGGCGAAAGCGCCATCCGCGCAGAGTCTCGCGGCACGGTCCATTCGTTGCGTGAAAGCGGTGCGCGCGCGCTTTCCCTTGGGGCGGTCTCCGCCGGCCATGATTATCGATCCTTGGTGTCATTATTCAATTCGGCCGGCAGTCTGAGGGGCGATGTGCCGCTATTCAACCCCCTCACGGCGCCAACTTTACCCAGCGCACCCGCCATGCCAAACTTGGATTGTCGGAACGGTGTTAAGGACGGGTATCATGTTGTTGGTTCGATCCAGGTTGGTAGTGCTTCTCGCCAGTCTTTTTGTCGCTGGCTGTACCGGCATCGCGTCCGAAAAATCAGAAAATATCCTGACTGAATATGGCGCCTTGTTGATGCAGGCCGCGCCCGACCCCGATACCAAACATGTGCTTGCCCGGCTGCTGTGTGACAAACAGGGCCTGAAGGACGGCACGCATGCCTTTTCCCGCTGCGTGATGCGGCTACATGGCCGCGACCGCACATTGTCGCGCGCCCGCGCGGCGCAAGGCTGGATGCGGGCGGGGCAGGGTCAGTCGCTGTGCATGACGCTTGGCGATTTTACCCTGACGCGCTGCATCGATATCTGAATTATTCCAGCGGCGGTGGATCAGACGCCAGAACCGCGTCTGCCAGGGTCGTATCGATACAGGCGTCATATGCCGGCCGGCTGGCGATCAGCCCGCCTGCTTGGCAGGCATCTCTCAGTCGCTCGAAGCCGCCCTGTGGCAGGCGTGGCGTGCGCCCCCAGATGCCGAGCGACTGATAGCGGGCAATGGCGTCGGTGAGCGTCGGTGTGTCGATATCCGGAAAGAAGCTTTCGATTGCCGCCGCAATCGCCCCGGCGTCGTGCGAATGTACCCATCTCTGGGTCCGATAGAGCGCACGGGTCATGGCCAGCAACATGTCCCGCCTTTCCTCGAGCACCGCCCGGCGGGCGAACAGGGTGGTATAGGAGGTCGGGCCACGATTTGCGGCGGCGTACCAGATATGGCCCGCGCCATCAGCGCAAAGCCGGGTAACGAAGGGCTCCGAAACCTGGATGGCGTCCAGCGCGCCACTCCGCAGCGCCGCTTCGTTTTCGGCCATGGTCCGTGTCTGATCGAAAGCCAGGGATGCGGGATCGATTTCCGCCCGCAGAAGGTCGTCGGTCAGGCAGAGAAACGGTGTCGGCACTTCGCTGACCGCGCCAAGGCGCAGCCCTTGCAGATCGCCGAGTGAGAATTCCGGCCTGGGTTCGCACCCGATGATGAAAAACGGATCGCGGGTTACGATTTCGCAGAACCCGACGATATCGCTTTCCGGATCGCGGTCGTGCGCGAACACGATGCGCATCGGCCCGCCCCACGACACGTCCCCCGCCCCGCCG
>JAZFSB010000373.1:0-5236 GCA_036445935.1 Alphaproteobacteria bacterium
CTGGCAGACGCCCACGAATTTGTCGGGGTACATCGTCACCGCCCTGTGGACCATGTCGTTGCTGATCTGGGCCCAGTAATAGGCGGTCTGCTCGGTGCCGAGGTGATGGCCCATGCCGACCGCGCGCGGCGAGAAGATGGTGAGATCGGAACCGCGCTCGCTCTGGAGCTTGAGCTGGGCGGCTTCCAGCTTTTCGCGCATCTCGTTCTCGTCGACCTCGAAATCGGCCGCCTTCGGCTTGTAGTTCGGATCGTTGGCAAGAGCCTCAAGCTGTGCCTTGCGGTAATCGGTCAGCGCCTGAACCTCGGTGGTGTAGTGGCCATGGCAATCGATAATCATGATGTTCCTGCCCGTCAGTTTATGATTTCAGCGCGCGTCAGCCGCGGCCGGTCAGTTCCAGCCCCTTGTCCAGCGCCTTGGTGGTGCGTTCGGGCGCCGCCATCAGGAAGGTGTAGCCTTCATTCAGGACGCGTTCGACATTGCCGGCGTTTACGTGCGGATGGCCGACCGCCACTTTGTTATTCTTGCAGGTATCGACGATCTGGTTCATCGCCTCTACCACCACCTTGTGATCATACTGGCGCGGATAGCCGAGCTCCTGGCTGAGATCGCCCTCGCCGATCAGCACCGCCCCGATGCCGGGCACATTCTTCAGGATGTCGTCGAGGTTTTCGATGCCCACCGTGTCCTCGATCATCAGGATCACGAAAATCTCGCCATCCGGGGCAAGCGGCCACACGTCGGCCTTCTGGTAATATTCCTGCTGGCCCAGCCCCCAGTAGCGCAGCGCCGCCGTCGGCCCGTCGCCGCGAATGCCGGCGGGCTCATAGAGCGGCGCGGATTTCATCCGAGGATAGCGGCACGCGGCGACCGCGTTATAGGCCTGGTCCACTGTGCTGATATGCGGCCAAATCAAGCCGAATACGCCAAGATCGAGCGCCTGTTTGGCGTGCCATTGCCCTTTTTCTCCGCCATTCGGCGGAATTCGCACCATCGGGGTGACTGCCGGCGCGATCGAGCCTGACTTGGCGATCTGGGCCCGGTTCAGCAAATATTGCAGCCCGTCCCTGAGTGCGTTGATGTCCCACGGGTTGTGTTCCATCTCATAGACGATGCCGTCATAGTTCGACGTGCTGAACGCGATCGCGGCCGCGATGTTGGCCGGCGTGAACGATGTGAATGTCGGCTTGCCCTGTTCCAGCGCGCCAATGACGCCGTTTAGACGCGGAAGGTCACTCATCCTCTTCTTCTCCCGATAATCGCCGCGCCCAATCGGCGGCTTGTTGGCCCCTTTATGCGTTGTGCGTGGCGGTTCGGTCAACGGCGGGGTTAGGGTATTTGCCACGCCTTGGCTAAAGGTCATATGTCCTTTCTGGCCTCTCGGCACGGGGGGCGAATTGCTCTACGGTCCGCGCCAGTCACACTTGGAGACACGCCCCGATGACGCTCAGGACCAAACCGCCGTTCCGCGCCGATCATGTCGGGTCGCTGTTGCGCCCGGAAACCTTGACCGCCGCCCGCGACAGCCATGCCAAGGGCGAGATTACGGCGGCGGAACTGCGCGCGGTGGAAGACGATGCAATCCGCGACGTCGTGCGGCTGCAGGAAGAACTCGGGCTTGAGGGCATCACCGACGGCGAATTCCGCCGGGCGAGCTGGAGCAGCGATTTCCTGAAGGAAATCAAGGGTGTGACGGTAACCGCCGGCAAGTTCTCATCCAGCTTCCAGCGCGCCGACGGGGTGGAGATAAACCACAAGCCGCCGACCATGATGGTGACCGGCAAGCTGCGCAATCCGGGCGGCATCCAGGTTGCCGATTTCGCGTTTCTCAAATCGGTGGTCAAGAAAACCCCCAAGGTCTCGATCCCGTCGCCCTCGATGCTGCATTTCCGGGGCGGGCGGGACGCCATCGACAGCAAAGCCTATCCCGACATGGAGGAATTCTTCGCCGATCTGGCCGCCGTCTACCGCGAGGAGCTGCGCCTGCTGGGCGAGGCGGGCGCCACCTATGTGCAGTTCGACGACACCAACTTCGCCTATCTGTGCGACCCGAAAATCCGCGAAGCGACGCGCGCGCGGGGCGAGGATCTGGACGCCCTGCCCCGGACCTATTGCCGCTTGCTGAACGAGGCGATCCGCGACCGGCCCGCCGACATGTCCGTGTGCGTCCATATGTGCCGGGGCAATTTCCGCAGCGCCTGGGTCGCCGAGGGCGGCTATGAGCCGGTCGCCGAGGTGCTGTTCAACGAGTTGGACGTCGACGGCATTTTCATGGAGTACGACGACGAACGGTCGGGTGATTTCGCGCCGCTCCGCTTCGTGCCCAAGGGCAAGACCATCGTGCTCGGGCTGCTGACCTCGAAACGCGCCCAACTGGAGCCTGCCGACGAGATCAGGGCCCGCATTGATGAGGCGGGGAAATATATCGCCCTCGATCAGCTCGCGCTCAGCCCGCAATGCGGCTTTTCGTCCACCGCGCATGGCAACGAGCTCGGCCCCGACGACCAGGCCGCCAAGCTCGGCCGCATCGTTGAGCTGGCCGGCGAGCTGTGGGGCTAACGGGTGGGATCGCGCACCGGCCTGGTTGCGCGCTGGATTGCCCCGCTCATTGGGGCCGGGATAGCGCTCGGCGTGCTGTTCTGGCTGTACCGGGATTTAAATTTCGAACTCTTTTTCGCAACCTTGGCGACCGCCGAGGTGGGCTGGCTGGTTCTGCTGGCCGCGACCATCCTTGGCGAGCAGCTCGTCCGGGGCTGGAAGTGGCGGCAAATTCTGTACGATCTGAAACCGGTCTCGAGCTGGCGTCTGTTCACCTCGATACTGGCCGGTTACGGGGTCGGTATCCTGGTGCCGCTCGGCATCAGCCCGCTGGTCCGGTCATGGTTGGTCGCGCGGCTTGAAGGGTTGCGCATGGCGTCGGTTCTGGTGACCGCGGCCATCGAACGGTTCATAGACGGGGTGGTGTTCGCGCTGCTCGCGGGTTTCGTCGCGCTGGCGACGCAATTCCCCGCCATCGAGGGCAATCCGAGGCTCGGCATTGCGGCGGCGGCTCTGTTGGGCCTGGCCATCTTTTCAGGCCTGCTATGGGTGCTTTTCGGGGCCCGTGGCGCGCTGGCACACCCGGACGCCGCGGTCAGCCGGCTGATCGACTGGCTGGCCGCGAAAGGCGGGCATCGCCTGGCCGATCTGCGTAGCGCGATCGCCGGCGGCATCGTGTGGCCGCGCGCGCGAGCGCGTCAGGCCGGGATCGCCGGGGCCAGCGTGGTCATGAAAATCATCGCGGCAACGCATTTCCTGTGGGCCGGGCTGGCGGTGGGGATCGTGCTTCCGGCATTCGATTATCTGTTCCTGCTGGTCTTCACGGGCGTCACGCTGGTGCTGGCACGCTTCATCCGCGTGCCAGGCGGGTTTTTCATTGGGGCGGGTTTCGCCCTGCATACGCTGGGCGTGCCCGACGCGCCGGCGCTCGCCATGATCATGTTCAGCCATTTTCTGACCATCGCCCTGATGGTAGGGATCGGGCTGCTGGTTCTCTGGCGGAGCGGAATTTCCATCAGCGAGATCGCGCGCGACGCGCGCCTCGGCCAATGAACCCGGCCGCCCCCAAAAGCGCACCACCCGGCGCGGCCTTCTGGAAGATCGCCGGTGCCGGGGCGGCGTTTCAGGCCGGCGCGGCGGCGGTAGATTCCGCCACCATCGTCGCCAGCCTGGTTCATCACCTCACCGGCAGCGTGTTCGCGGTCGGCGCGGCAAGCACCGTGCTGCGGCTTGGCTGGCTGCTACCGCAACTCATCATCGGGTTTCTGGCGCAACGCGCGGATCGGCGCATGCCCTATTACATCGTCGGCGCGTTCGGGCGGGCGGCCTGCCTGGCGGTCATCGCCGTCTTGCTGGCGTTCGCCGGCGAGCCCGCGCAGGCGTGGATGGGGGCTGCTTTTCTCGTCTGCTGGACGATCTATGCCTTCGTCAGCGGGATCGTCGCGGTGCCCTATAACGACATCGTCGGACGCTCTATTCCTTCCCACGCACGCAGCCGCCTGCTGGCCTGGCGATTTTTCGCCGGGGGTCTGCTCGCTCTTGGCGTCGCCGCCATAATCCACCGCCTGCTGGCGAGCGCGCCGCTTTACACCGCCTACGCCCTTACCTTCGCGCTGGCCTCGGTTCTAATGGTCGTGTCCTCGTTCAGCTTCGTCTCGGCCGGTGAGCCGGCGGCGCCGGCGTCGTCCGCCGAGCCGTCAAGCGGCTTCGGCGCCTTCATCGGCCAAGGGTTGCAGGTGCTTGCCGACGACCGCCGGTTCCGGCTGTTCCTGATCACCCAGTGGCTGGGCGGGGCCACGCTGATGGCGATGCCGTTCTATATCGTCGCCGGAACGCGGCTGGGGCTGGGGATCGAGCATGTCGCCCTGCTGCTCGGCGCCCAAACCGTGGGATCGCTGTCATCCAACGCGCTTTGGGGGCGGATCGGCGACCACCACGGGAAACTGCGCCTGTTGCAAACCGTCGGGCTGCTTCGACCGATTCCCGCGGCCGCGATGTTTTTTCTGCTGGTTACCGGAGTCCACCAGCCCATAGCCTTCGCCCTGCTGTTCTTCCTGCTCGGCGCGCTCGTCAACGGCACGACAATCGGCTATTTGGGATACCTGATGGAAATTTCACCCGATGACCGGCGCCCGGCCTATTCGGCCTATTTCAACGCGCTGGCCTCGCCGGCGGCCCTGCTGCCGCTGGTCGGGGCGGGCATCGTGGCGGCATTTTCACTGGAAACCCTGTTCGCCATCGCGGTCCTCGCGGCAGTGGTTCAGTTCGGGCTGCTGCGCCGCCTCGGCGCCTCGGAGACGGCATGATGTGGCTTCCCATGCGGCGTCGGCTGAAACGGGTCTGGGTTCCCGTCATGCTGCGCGTCTGGCCGCTGGCGCGGCTGTGGTACCGGACATGGGGGCTCAGCCTTGAGGGGCGGCCCGACGATCAGGTCTGGTACTTCGCCTATGGCGCCAACATGCATGACAGCGCGTTTCGCGAACGCCGGCACATGCGCCCGCTGGAGTCCCGGCCGGGCCGGGTCAGCGGCTATCGGCTGCGCTTCAATCTGGAAGGGCGGCCGCGGGGCCGCGCGGCGCCGGCCAATATCAGCCCCGACCCGGAGGCCGAGGTATGGGGTGCGCTCTATCTGAGTACCCGCCGCGACCTGGTGCGGCTGAACGCGTCGGAAGGCATTCCCGGCTGGCGCTACCGCCCG
>JAZFSB010000374.1:0-5212 GCA_036445935.1 Alphaproteobacteria bacterium
CAAGTGCGTCCTGTTCAAGCGCTTCGCCGATATCGATGCGGTCGATATCGAAGTCGACACGAAGGATGTGGATGAGTTCGTCAATTGCGTGCGCTTCCTCGGCCCCGGTTTTGGCGGTATCAATCTGGAGGACATCAAGGCGCCGGAATGCTTCATCATCGAGGAGCGGCTGCGCGAGATCATGGACATTCCGGTGTTCCATGACGACCAGCACGGCACCGCGGTGATCGCCACCGCCGGCATGATCAACGCGATGGAAATCACCGGGCGCAAGCTCAAGGATGCGTGCGTCGTGGTCAACGGCGCCGGCGCCGCGGCCATCGCCTGCATGAACCTGTTCGTGGCCGCCGGTCTGCCGCGCCAGAACATCACCTTGTGCGATTCCCGCGGCGTGGTCTATCGCGGGCGCGAGGCCGGCATGAACCAGTGGAAGTCGGCCTTCGCCAACGAAACCAAGGCGCGCACGCTGGAAGACGCGATGAAGGGCGCCGACATGTTCATGGGTGTTTCGGTCGCCGGCGCGGTGACGCCGAAGATGGTGCGCTCGATGGGCAAGCAGCCGATCATCTTCGCGCTGGCCAACCCGAACGCCGAAATCACGCCCGAGGACGCGCATTCGGTGCGCAAGGACGTCATCGTCGCCACCGGCCGGTCGGACTATCCGAACCAGGTCAACAATGTGCTGGGCTTTCCCTATATCTTCCGCGGCGCGCTCGACGTTCGCGCGCGGGCCATCAATGACGAGATGAAGATCGCCGCCGCCCACGCGCTGGCCGAGTTGACGCGCGAGGACGTGCCCGACGTGGTCAAGGACATCTATGATGGAAAACAGCTTCAGTTCGGCCCTGAATACATAATTCCGACGCCGTTCGACCCTCGCTTGATCGCCGCCGTTCCACCGGCGGTCGCGGAGGCCGCCATCAAGAGCGGCGTCGCGCGCACTAAAATCAAGGATATGGGGGGCTACCGGGCCAATCTGGCTGCCAGGCTCGATCCGACCGTCGAAAGCCTGAACGCGATCTTCGCTCAGGTGAAGGCCCATCCGCAGCGCGTCGTGTTCGCCGAGGGCGAAGAGGAAACCGTCATTCGCGCGGCACAATCGTTCCGCAATGCCGAATTCGGCACGCCGATCCTGATCGGGCGTGAAGATGTCGTCCACGCGACAATGAAACGGTTGGGAATGGGCGCCAAGAACATGCTCGAAATCCACAATGCGCGCCTGTCCAAGAGCAACAAGCGCTACACGGAGTTCCTGTATAAACGTCTGCAACGGCACGGCATGCTCTATCGCGATTGTCAGCGCATGGTGAACCAGGACCGCAACGTGTTCGCCGCCTGCATGGTGGCGATGGGGGATGCCGACGCGATGGTGACGGGCATCACCCGGAACAGCGCGGTGTGCCGCGACGAAATCCTGCGCGTGCTGGACGTCGCCAAGAGCAAGCAGCTTTTCGGTCTGAGTATTATCGCCGCCCAGGGAAAGACGGTGTTCATCGCCGACACCATGGTGCATGAACGCCCGACCGCCGAGCAACTGGCCGATATCGCGATACAGGCCGCCGACAAGGCGCGCGCGCTTGGTCATGTACCCCGTGTCGCCCTGCTGTCGCATTCCAATTTCGGTCATCCCCCGGTCCCGCATCTTTCGGAGATTCGCCAGGCGGTGGCCATCCTCGATTCCAAGAAGCGTAACTTCCAGTATGACGGTGAAATGACCGCCTCGACCGCGCTCGACCCGGCCATGCGGGCGGTCTACCCGTTCTGCCGGCTGACCGGCCCCGCCAACGTTCTGGTAATGCCGGGGCTGTATTCGGCCTCGATCGCTTCGCGCCTGCTGCAGGAGCTCGGCGGCTCGGTCGCGATCGGCCCACTGCTGGTCGGCCTCAACCGCTCGGCGCAGATCGTGCACATGAACGCGACCATGACGGACCTGCTCAATCAGTCGGTCCTTGCGGCGCACGACGCAATCAAGTAAGGAACGCCTCAATGGCCATGATGAGTCCCCTGCTAAAACTTTTCGGGCAATCGCCGTTCCGCCCACTGCAGGAACACATGCGTCTGGTGGTGGACTGCGCCAACGAAGTCCCAAATCTTTTCGATGCCCTGTTCGCCGACGACAAGGTCAAACTGGAGGCAGTACGCGAGCGTATCTTCCGGCTGGAAAACCAGGCGGACGATATCAAGAACGAGCTCAGGTCGCATCTCCCGAAGAGCATGTTCATGCCGGTCGACCGGCGCGATCTGCTGGAAATCCTCGATCTGCAGGATTCCATCGCCGACACCGCGCAGGATATCGCTGGTATGCTGGTGGCGCGCGACATGGCGCTGCCGTCGGCGGTGCGCGCGCCGATGGTTGGACTTACGCGGCGCTGCGTCGATGCCTGCAACCAGCTCAAGCAAATTGTCGAAGAACTCGACGAGCTGGTGGAAACCGGTGTCCGGGGGCCAGAGGCCGACAAAGTCATGGCGATGATCGACGAACTAAACAATATCGAGACAGACACCGACGTGCTCGCCATCGAGTTGATGCGCGTGCTGTTCGAACACGAGGACGAAATAGGCCCCGTGACCACGATCATGTGGGACCGCGTCATTCACTGGGCAGGCGATCTGGCTAATTACGCCGAACGGGCTGGAAACAGGCATCGCCTGCTGATTGCTCACTAACCGCTTCAACCAAGGCTCTCGCCGCTTAAACGACCCAATATGCAGATTATAGCCCAGCACGGTACGCTACTGATCGCGGCCGCCATTGTGTTTGGTCTGTTTATGACCTGGGGAATCGGCGCCAATGATGTTGCCAACGCGCTCGGCACCTCGGTAGGGTCGGGCGCGATTTCCATCAAGACCGCGATCATCGTCGCCGCGATCTTCGAATTCGCCGGTGCGGGACTGGCCGGCGGCAACGTGACCCAGACCATTCGCAAGGGGATCATCAACCCGGAGCAGATCGCCGACCAGCCCGAAACCCTCATATTCGGCATGCTGGCAGCCCTGCTGGCTGCCGCCTGCTGGCTCGCCATCGCCTCGACCCAGGGCTGGCCGGTCTCGACCACCCATTCCATCGTCGGCGCCATCGTCGGGTTCGCCTTGGCCGGCATCGGCTTCGATGCGGTCAATTGGGGCCAGATCGGCGCCATCGTCGCCAGTTGGGTGGTCTCGCCGGCAATAGGCGGGGCCATCGCCTTCGGCCTGATGTACAGCATCCAGAAGCTGATCCTGAATTCCGACAAGCCGTTCCAGAGCGCCGTGCGCTACGGCCCCTATTATGTCTTTCTGGTTGGCTTCATCATCTCGCTGGTCACCCTGTTCAAGGGGCTGAAACATCTGAATATCGATCTCAGCGTGGCGACAAGTTTCGCGCTGGCGGCGGGGATCGGTGTGATCGCGGCACTCTTCGGCCGGCGTGCCATCGCCCGGGTCAAAATCGACGAAGAGGCCGACCGGGAATTCCATTTCGCCAGCGTCGAGCGGGTCTTCGCGCCGATGATCCTGTTCACCGCCTGCGCCATGGCCTTCGCGCACGGATCGAACGATGTCGCCAACGGCATCGGGCCGGTCGCGGCCGTTTACGGGCTGGTGCAATCGGGCGGCGAGATCGCGAAAAGCCTGCCGATGCCGCTCTGGATCCTGGTGATGGGCGGGGTCGGCATCGTGGTCGGGCTGGTGACCTATGGCTACCGCGTGATGCAGACCATCGGCACGCAGATTACCGAGCTGACGCCGACGCGGGGTTTTTGCGCCACCTTGGCAGCGGCGGTCACGGTGGTGCTGGCGTCGCGCACCGCGATGCCGGTATCGACCACCCATATCGCGGTCGGCGCGGTGATGGGGGTCGGGCTGGCGCGCGGTATCGCGGCGCTCGACCTTCGGGTGATCCGCAATATCGTCATCTCCTGGGTCGTCACCCTGCCGGCCGGCGGCATTCTGGCGGCGATCTTCTTCTTCATGATCCGCGCGGCGTTTACGTGATCCGCTAACGCGGAAGCGGGCTGGTGCCGAATTTCATATATACCGTTTCAGCGCGCCTTCATGCGCGGCGACGGACGCCGCGCCGAAACAGGCGAAGGTGACGGCTTCTATCATTGCAAAACCCGCCAGCGCCTCGGCCACCGTGGCGAGCGCGATGCCGGCGGCGCGCTCGACCGGAAAGCCGTAGACCCCGGTGCTGATGGCGGGAAAGGCAATGGTCGCGCAGTCCCGCCCGGCGGCGATCTCCAGCGACCGGCGATAGCAGCTTGCCAGCAGCGCGTCCTCATCCTGGTCGCCGCCCTGCCAGACCGGTCCTACCGTGTGAATCACGTAGCGCGCCGGCAGGTCGTGGCCGGCGGTGATCTTGGCGTCCCCCGTGGCGCAGCCGCCAAGCGCGCGGCAGTCTTTCAGCAGCCCGGGCCCGGCGGCGCGGTGGATCGCGCCATCGACCCCTCCGCCACCCTGCAGCGCGTTGTTGGCGGCGTTGACGATGGCATCGACGCCAAGCCGCGTGATATCTGCTTCAATAATCCGCAGGCGATCGATCATAATAGTCTTTCCGCGTCGCGTAGCTTCGTATAACTAGCGTGAAGTTCTGACCATAGCCAAATGCCCATGCCCCAACCGACAGAAACACCGACCGTCGCTATCGAGATTTCGCCGGGCGAGCTGATCGACAAGATCACCATCCTGGAGATCAAGTCCGAGCGCATCGGTGATGCGGCGAAGCTTGAGAACGTCCGCTACGAGCTGGGGCTGCTCGGCGCGACCCGGGACGAATCGCTGGCCGACAGCGCGGAGCTTGACCGGCTCGAAAGCGAACTGAAATCGGTCAACGAGACGCTATGGGAGATCGAGGACGATATCCGCGCCTGTGAGGCGGCAGGCGATTTCGGACAGACCTTCGTGGAACTTGCCCGCGCCGTCTATCGCACCAACGACCGGCGGGCCGCGCTCAAGCGCGAGATCGGCGCGCTGTTCGGCTCCAAGCTGGTCGAGGAAAAATCCTACAAGGAATATTAGGTGGGCCGGTGCCGGTTCCGCGCTAGCGGAACATACCCGGATCAACGTACCTTATAACGCCTCAGCCACAGCAAGAGCAACATTCCGGGTACAGCCAGTGCCGTGGTGGCGACAAAAAATTCGACCCAGCCAATTTCCTGCGCCAGCCAGCCCGACGAGGTGGCGAGCAGGGTGCGTCCCAGCGCCATCAGCGATGTCAGCAGCGCGTATTGCGTGC
>JAZFSB010000375.1:0-2325 GCA_036445935.1 Alphaproteobacteria bacterium
AGGGATGGCCGCGCGGTAAAGCTGGCGCCCAACAAGGATCATGGCTCCTCGCACGGCGCGTTTTGCGTCAAGGGCGCGCGCGGCCTGCCTGAGCTCACCTATTCGCCGGACCGGCTGCTCCACCCGATGAAGCGCGCGGGCGCGCGCGGCGAGGGCAAGTGGACCCGCATTTCGTGGGATGAGGCGCTCGACACCATGACCGACCGTCTGCTGGCGGTGCGCGAGCAACACGGGCCGACGGCGCTATGCGGGGCGGTCAGCAACGCCCATTTCAGCCGGGGCGTGTCGCTGGCGCTGCTAATGCGCGCGCAGGGCTCGCCCAACTGGATGATGAACCAGGATCTGTGCGGCGGCTGCCGGGCGCTGTCCGACAAGATCACCGGGCTTGGCATCAATGGCGGCGAGGATATCGACAACGCCGCCTGCGCGCTGGTGGTCGGGCGCAACCCCTATGCCGCCGACCCGATCCAGTGGCTGTCGCTGAAACGCGCCCAGGCGCGCGGCGGCAAGATCATCGTGATCGACCCGGCGCGTACCCCCGCCGCCGACATCGCCGATCTGTGGCTGCGCCCGCGCGTCGGCACCGATGCCGCCATCGCGCTCGCCATGATCCGCGTGATGATCGCCGAAGACCTCCATGACCGCGATTTCGTGGAAAACTGGACGCACGGGTTCGATGAATTGCGCGCACGCGCCGATGCCTACACGCCGGAACATGCCGAAAGCCTGACCGGCGTGCCGGCCGCCGATATTGTCGCCGCCGCGCGGCTGTACGGCGCCGGACCGTCCTGCTTCGTCAGCGGTCACGGCATCGATGCGTCCACCGCGGGCGTGCAGACCTTCCGCGCCTTCCACTGCCTGGTCGCGATCAGCGGCAATCTCGACCGCGAAGGCGGCAACCGGCGGGTCAAGCGGCCCAAGAATTTCATCAACTATATCGAGGTGCTGCACCGGCCCGAATTCCGCTTGTCCGGCGAGGTCGAGCAACAGACCATCGGCGCCGAGCGCTTTCCGCTCTGGGCCGGGCCCGAGGGCTGGCAGACGGCGTGTCACAACCCCAGCGTCATCGAAGCCATCCTGACCGGCGAGCCCTACCCGGTGCGCGCGCTGTACGTCACAGGGGTCAATATCGCGGTTACCTATCCAGATACACAACGGACGATAAGAGCCTTTAAATCATTGGATTTTCTTGCCGTCGCAACGCACATGATGAACCCGACGGCCGCCTATGCCGACATCGTGCTGCCCAAGACCACCGGGCTTGAGGACGAAGAGGTTTCGCTGGAAACCTCGGGCCCCTGTCTCAGCGTGGTCCAGCCGGTTCATCCCCCGATGGGCGAGGCGCGCAGCGACTTCGACATCGCCACCGAAATCGCCCGCCGGGCCGAGGCGCGGGGGCTGACCGACGCGCGGCGATTCCTGCCGTGGGAGAGCAAGCGCGAATTCAATGAATTCCTGCTCAATGGCGGCCCCATCACCATGGAGACGCTGCTTGAAGACGGCCACGCCAGCTACCCGTTCGAATATGGCACGCACGGGAAGACCGGCTTCCCGACCAAGACCGGCAAGGTCGAGCTGCGCTCGGAACGGCTCGCGTCATTGGGGCTCAACCCGCTGCCCGATTACACACCGCCGCGCGCCGAGCTGGACGAAGACGGCGATTACCCGCTGCTGCTGCTGACCGGCGCGCGCGAAAAGACCTATCACCATTCGCGTTTCCGCGACCAGGACTGGGCGCGCAAGGTCTCGCCCGATCCCTGGGCGCAAGTACACCCCGACACGGCGGCCGCGATGGGGCTGGCCGACGGCGACTGGGTGCGGATCGAAACCAAGCGGGGCGACGGCGCCTGCCGGCTGAAAGTCACCGTCACCGACATCACCCTGCCCGGCGTGGTGCGGACCGGCATGGGCTGGTGGTACCCGGAAGCGCCGGGCCCCGAATTCGGCGCGCTCGACGTCAATATCAACGGCGCGCTCTCCTACGGCGCGCCCTGGGACCCGGTGTCGGGCTCTACCGACACGCGGGGCCTCGCCTGCCGCCTCACCCGCCTCGAAGCAGCCCAGGCGGCGGCGGAGTAGCGCGCGGCGCGGGCCCACACCCCCTGTCGCAAACCGGCCGGGGCGGGTATAAAGGCCGGCAGTGCGACATCAGCCAGGGGAACGGGATGGCTCGGAATCCGATTACCACCGCCGCGCGCCGGATCAGGAACGCGGCGAAGAACGGCAAGCCGTGCAAGCCGGTCCGCGACCTGTTCAAGAAGGGCGATCTGGACGCGGCCTATGCCGCGCAGCAGATCAATACCGACCTCTGGATGGCCGAAGGCC
>JAZFSB010000376.1:0-5765 GCA_036445935.1 Alphaproteobacteria bacterium
TGATCGAAGGATCGGTTCTCGGCATTCAGATCGCGACTCTTGAACAGGGCCGGGTCTTCACCAATCACGCTTGTGTGGAACTGTTCGGCTATGACTCGCTCGAAGATCTGTTCGCGATTCCGCGATGGAACCTTGTCGCGGAGTATGACCGGAAGCGCGTAACGGAATATCGTGACCGGCTGTTCGCGGGTGAGACGTTTCCGGCCATCTATGAATTCGACGGGAAACGCAAGGACGGCTCGGTCGTCCCTATTCAAACGATCATGCGGCGCCTTGTCTGGCAGGGCGAAGACGCCGTGCAAAGAACTTTCCTTGATCTGACCGAGCGCAAACGCGCCGAAGAACAGTTGCGCCAGGCCCAGAAGATGGAGGTGGTCGGCCAGTTGACTGGCGGCGTCGCGCACGATTTCAACAATCTTCTGACCGTCGTCCAGGGCAATCTTGAAATGATGGCGGTTCAATTGAAGCAGGCCGATATGGTCCGCTTGGCCGAGACCGCGCTCAAGGCCGCCAAGCGCGGAAGCCAGTTGACGCAGCGCCTGCTCGCGTTTTCACGCAAGCAGACGCTGGAGCCCAAGGTGATCCAGCTGGATCGGCTGATCGCCGACATGTCCGAATTGATGCGCCGTACGTTGCGGGAAACCGTCGAGATAGAGGTGACGACGGCAAGCGACCTGTGGAACTGCGAGATTGATCCAAGCCAACTCGAAAACGCGATCCTGAACCTTGCCTTGAACGCGCGCGATGCGATGGCGCAAGGTGGCAGGCTGACCATCAAGACCGAAAATGCCGTTCTGGACTATCCCAAGGCCGTGTTGCAAAACGTCGTGCCGGCCGGGGACTATGTCGTGGTGTCCGTTGCCGATACCGGGACCGGCATGTCAGCCAACGAGCTGGAACATGCGTTCGAGCCGTTTTTCACCACCAAGGATGTGGGCGCGGGTTCTGGCCTTGGCCTCAGCATGGTGCACGGGTTCATCAGCCAGTCAGATGGCTTCGTGACTATCGACAGCACTAAAGGGACGGGTACCACGGTGAAGATGTATTTGCCCAAATCGTCGGTGGTGGATGTTGCCGCATCTCAAGACGCGGATACGGAGGAGCCCGTATCGCGGGGTGAGCTGGTCCTGGCGGTGGAAGATGATCCGGATCTTCGCGACTTTACGGTCATGCTGTTGGAGAGTCTTGGCTATGAAACGCTTGAGGCCGCTAATGGGAAAATCGCCATTGAAGTTCTACGAACCACTCCAGGGATCGATCTGCTGTTCACCGATGTGGTTCTGCCTGGCGGCATGAGCGGCATGGATATCGCCAGGGAAGCCATGGAACTCGTTCCCGGCATCAAGATACTGTTTACGTCTGGTTACGCCGATGATGTTTTGGCGGGGCATGGCCAAACCTATCGAAACGTTGAGTTGATCAGCAAACCATTCCAGATAGGCGAACTGGCGCGACATCTGCGCGCCGTGCTGGATGGAGCGCCGCCTGCCCCAACTTCCGAATAGGGCGGGCAACGCCCCGGGGCCTTATAGCTTGAGCAGTTTTTTGACGTTGCCGTTGAGGATTTTTTCGCGGTCCTCGGTCGCCAGCGGCACGGTGTCCATCCAGTCGACGCCGGGACGGTTCTCGACGAACGGGTAGTCGACCGAAAACATGATGCGGTCGACGCCCATCTCCATGACACAGCAAAGCAGCGCCGGATTGGAAAAATTGCCGCTGGTGGTGATGTGAAAATGCGAGCTGAAAGTGTCGCGAAACGAGCTTGCCCCCGTGTTCTCCTTGCGTGACAGCGCCTGGTCGATACGCCACAGCGAGAACGGCAGCGATTCGCCGAGATGGCCGAGAATGATCTGGAGATCGGGGTAGGCGTCGAACATGCCGCTCAGCACCATGCGGATACCCTGGGTCGCGGTCTCCACCGTGTAGCCCCACCCGGCCGAGGCGAAGGTCGGGAACTCTTCCAGATAATCCTGATAATAGGCCTTGATCACGTCGGGGTGCGGGTAGCCGGGATGAACGTAGATCGGCACGCCGAGCGCCTGGGCGCGCTCGAAGATCGGCCAGAATTTTTTGCCGTCGCAGAATTCTCCGTTGGTCAGCCCGTGGATCATCGCGCCCTTGAACCCCAGCTTGGTAACGCAGCGTTCCAGCTCGTCGGCCGACGCCTTGGGGTTGGCGGTGGGCAGCGCGCCGAAGGCGGCGAATCGTTCGGGATGGGCCTGTACCGTCTCGTAAAGGTTGTCGTTGGCGCGCACCGCGATGGCGGGGCCTTCGTCGGCATCGAACCGCTGGGTCGATGGCGCGCCGTGGCTCAGCACCTGGATGTCGATGCCGGCCTCGTCCATTTCCCCAAGGCGAAGCTGGCCAAGGTCATAGAGCCGTTGCAACAGGTCCGAAGACCGCGTCGCGTTGCGCCCGGTATAATGCGCGGTGACGGTCTCGTCCCAGTAATGCTCCTCAAGCGCGATAACCTGCGATCCGGACTTGGTGGTCATGTTTACTGTCTCCCTGGTTTTTGCCGTTGGTCGGGGGCGATAATATCAACTCATAGAAAATCACGCAGCATGGCGATCAGCGGTATGTCGGCCGGCGGCATGGGGTAGTCCTTGAGCCGCATCGGCCGCACCCATTTGAGCGCCTGTCCTTCGCGCGGCGTCACCTGGCCCTGCCAGACACGGCAGATATAAAGCGGCATCAGCAGGTGGAAATCGTCATAGGCGTGCGACGCGAAGGTGAACGGCGCCAGGCAATTCTCGGTCACATCGATGCCGAGTTCCTCGTCGAGCTCGCGGATCAGGGCGGCTTCCGGCGCTTCGCTGTCCTGCACCTTGCCGCCGGGGAACTCCCACAGCCCGGCCATCGGCTTGCCTTCGGGGCGCTGGGCGATCAGCACCCGCCCGTCGATGTCGATCAGCGCGACCGCGACGACGAGCACGACTGGCAGCGCCTTGGGTTCAGGTCCGGTAGTCGGCATTGATCGTGATGTAGCCGTGGGTCAGGTCGCAGGTCCAGACCCGCGCCTTGCCGCGCCCGAGCCCGATATCGACACCTAGCCGGACATCGCGCCCTTCCATATGCTTCGCCGCCCGCGCCTCGTCGTAATCGGCGCGGAGCTGGCCGTTCTCGGTCACCGTGATGCCGCCGATCGATATCGACAGCCGGTCGCGGTCGGCTTTCTGGCCGGCCTTGCCGACCGCCATGACCAACCGGCCCCAGTTGGGATCGCCGCCGGCGACCGCGGTCTTGACCAGCGGCGAGTTGGCGATGGAAAGCCCGATGCGCCGCGCCGCGGTGCGCGACGTGGCGCCGGTCACGTCGATGGTGATCAGCTTCTGCGCGCCTTCGCCGTCGCGCACGATCTGGATGGCGAGATCCCGCGCGACCTCGGCCAGCGCCCGGCGGAAATCGGCGAGATGCCGATCGCGTGCCCCGGTCACGCGCGGATGGCGCGGCCCCTGGCCGGTGGCGAACGCCAGCACTGTGTCGCTGGTCGAGGTATCGCCATCGACGGTGGTCGAGTTGAACGAGTCATCGACCGCGCGGGTCAGCAGCGTCTGCAGCACGGGTGCCGGAATTTTGGCGTCGGTGAAGATGAAGCCCAGCATGGTCGCCATGTCGGGCGCGATCATGCCGGAGCCCTTGGCGATGCCGGCGATTGTCACCTCGGTATCGCCGATCCGCGCGGTGCGGGTCGCGCCCTTGGGGAAAGTATCGGTGGTCATGATCGCCTTGGCGGCATCGAGCCAGGCCTTGGGGCCGAGCTGTTTGGCGAGTTCGGGCAGCTTGGCGGCGATATGGTCCTGCGGCACCGGCACACCGATCACGCCGGTCGAGGCGATATAGACCTCGTTCGGCTTGCAGCCGAACAATTCGGCGGCAGCCTTGACCGTGTGGTCGACCGTGCGGTCGCCGGCCTTGCCGGTGAAGGCATTGGCGTTGCCTGAATTGACCACCACGCAGCCGGCCTTGCCGCGCGGCAGGATGCGTCGGCACCAGTCGACCGGCGCGGACGGGCACAGCGATCGCGTGAAACACCCCGCCACCGTGGTGCCGGGCGCCAGGCGGGCGGCGAAAAGATCATGCCGCCTGCTTTCCTTCAGGCCGCAGGCGGCGCCCGCGACCTCGACGCCCGCAACTGGCGGCAGCCGCGGAAACCGCTCGGGCGCGAGGGGTGATTTTTGCAACATAATCGTATCCTGATCCGCGAACGAAAGGCCGGATGGCAACGAAATATCAAGGATAAACGGTTATAATCCCATATACTCCGCCGAAATCCTGTCGTTGACACGGCGCCGTCGCGTTCCTATGTGTCGAGCGACCCGCTTATATGCTAAATATGCCGCCTCGCAAGGCCTTCCGCCAAATAGAGAGTGAACATGCTTAATGCGCTGGCCCAGCGCGTATTCGGATCAGCGAATGCGCGCTACCTCAAACGGCTGGAAAAGGCCGTTGCCGAAATCAACGCGCTCGAAACCGAGATCGAAAAGCTGTCCGATGACGAGCTCAAGGCCCGCACCGGCTGGCTGAAAGAACGCCACCGCGACGGCGAGGAACTCGACGATCTTCTCGTCGAGGCGTTTGCCACCGTGCGCGAGGCCGCCAAGCGCACGCTCGGGCAGCGCCATTTCGACGTGCAGCTCATGGGCGGCATGGTGCTGCACCGGGGCTGTATCTCCGAGATGAAGACCGGCGAGGGCAAGACGCTGGTCGCCACCCTGGCGGTTTATCTCAACGCGCTGGGCGGAGAGGGCGTGCATGTGGTCACCGTCAACGACTATCTGGCCCAGCGCGATGCGGAATGGATGGGTCAGATATACAAATTCCTCGGCCTCACCGTCGGTTGCATCATTCACGACATGCCGGATGAGGACCGTCAGGCGGCCTATGCCGCCGACGTCACCTACGGCACCAACAATGAGTTCGGCTTCGACTATCTGCGCGATAATATGAAGTTCCAGCTGGAGGAAATGGTCCAGCGGCGCTTCAACTACGCCATCGTAGATGAGGTCGACAGCATTCTGATCGATGAGGCGCGGACGCCCCTGATCATTTCCGGGCCGACCGAGGATTCGTCGGAGATGTACCGCAAGGCCGATCTGCTGATTCCAAAGCTGGAACCGGACGATTACGAAAAGGATGAAAAGCAGCGCACCGTCACCTTCACCGAAGTCGGCACCGAGAAGATAGAAGAGCTGCTGCGCGAGGCCGGCATGCTCGACGCCGATACTTCGCTCTATGACATCACCAACGTCGCGCTGGTGCACCACGTCAATCAGGCGCTCCGCGCGCACATCCTGTTCCAGCCCGACACCGACTATATCGTCCATGACGGCAAGGTCGTCATCATCGACGAATTCACCGGTCGCATGATGGAAGGGCGGCGCTATTCCGAAGGGCTGCATCAGGCGCTCGAGGCCCGCGAAGGCGTCGAGGTGCAGAACGAGAACCAGACGTTGGCCTCGATTACCTTCCAGAATTATTTCCGGCTTTATCCGAAGCTTGCCGGCATGACCGGCACGGCGATGACCGAGGCCGGCGAGTTCGGCGACATTTACGGGCTCGAAGTGGTCGAGATCGAGACCAACGAGCCCTGCATCCGCGAAGACCAGGATGATGAGGTCTATCGCACCGCGACCGAAAAATACAACGCCATCATCGAGCTGATCGAAGACTGCCGGGCGCGCAATCAGCCGGCGCTGGTCGGCACCGTATCGATCGAGAAATCAGAGCATTTGGCCGGGCTGCTGAAGGCAAAGAATATCCCG
>JAZFSB010000377.1:0-6972 GCA_036445935.1 Alphaproteobacteria bacterium
TCGGCGACAAAGCTGCCTTCGCCCCGCAGCAGGCGCTTGTCCTCGCGACGCACGACCGTCCGCCCGATATAGCCCGGCATGGTATCGGTCATTCATCACCCCCGGCGCGCATCGATGCCGTAGTCAGGGCGCGCATGACCATGATTCCGGCCAGCCGGCAGCGATAATCCGCGCTCGCATGCAGATCGCCGGTGGGATCGACCTCGTCCGCCGCCGCCCGTCCCGCCGCCTTGACGGCTTTCTCGCCAAGCCCGTCCCGCAGGATGATTCGTTCGGCGTCCACCAGCCGGACCGGGCCGTCCCCGACGCCGCAGGCGGCAAGCCTGACGCCGGTTACGTCGCCGCCCGACAGCGTCACCTGGGCGGCGACACCGGCCAGCGCGAAGTCGCCGCGCCGCCGGGCGATCTCGACAAAGGCGGAACCACTGCCCGCCGGCGCCTTGGGCACGACGATCTCGGCCAGCAACTCGTCCGGCTCGATAGCTGTGGTAAGTGCCCCCTGGAAGAAATCCCCGGCCGCGACGCGGCGCTGGCCGTGCGCGCTCCGGATCACCATCTCGCAATCAAGCGCCAGCACCACCGCCGGGTATTCGGCCGCGGGGTCGGCATTGGCCAGGCTGCCGCCAATGGTGCCCCGGTTGCGGATGGAAAGATGGCCGATCCGCAATGTCGCTTCATGCAGCAGAGGGACGGCCTCGCGTACCAGCTCGCTGTCCTCTATCGCGCGTTCACGAGTCATCGCGCCGATCGCCAGGTGATCGCCCTGGTCCCGGATATAGGCAAGATCGGCGATGCCGTTGAGGTCGATCAACAGCCCGGGCCGGCTCAGGCGGAAATTCAGCATCGGCACCAGGCTTTGGCCGCCGGCCAGCAATCGCGCATCCGGCGCGTGATCGCGCAAAAGCGTCAACGCTTCCGTAACGTCAGCCGGGGCCAGATGTTCGAAAGGCGCGGGTTTCACGAATTTGCCTGGGTTTCACCACTGGGATTTTCGTTTCACCACGGATTGGCCAACGGGTCAATCTGACCCGGGGCTGCGGCCCCCGGCCTGCCGGTTTCACCTACCGCGCGTCGACACGCCTTGGTCTTGCCAATAACCGTTCCTCGAGCCGATGGATTTCACCATGGATGACGTGGCGATCGTCCACTTTCGGCACACCCCGCGTATCCGATGGCAGCAAAAGATCGTTTTTGGGTCCGGAGCGTCATAAAAAAAACCTCACTAAAGTCGCATCTGGAGGCACAGGCGCTGGGCTGGGCGGAAACCATTTTCCGCGAGGAAATGCTGGATTTCGAACCCGTCCCACGGCGTCACCGTGCGGATGCGTTCGATCCTGAGCGCCGACAGGTTGACGAAAAGCTGCGAAAGCAGCGCGGCGCCCGCCTCTTGATGCTGGTAGTCAGGGCGGATGCCAATGGTATCCAGTACCGCGACCGGCTCTGTGCGGCCGAATTCGCCGTAATCGACCCGCGCCATCACAAAACCGATCACCAGACCATCATGTTCCACCACCAGTGAGACCCGTACGCCCGTTTTGCCCAGCACCTGCTCCATCAGGCGCTCGTAATAGGGTCGGCGCAGTTGGCCGGTAATGCGCCGATCGATCTCGATAATATCGTCCAGATCGGCCGTGGTAATTGATCTGAGCGGCATCCGGTCACGTGCCAGTGACTCAAATTCGTCACCCGAAGGATCGCTGAAATCCAGCTCACCGGACGGTTCGGTCGCGATAACCCGCGATGTCGTTGTCATTTGATCTCTCCCTCGGCGCTGCCGGAGATTCAGGGAATGTCGCGTTCGAACAGGGTGCGCGGCGCTAACTCGAATCCGGTCCGGGCGAAAAAGCCGAGCAGTGCGCTGTTGGTCCAGTCGACCTGCGAATAAAGCGCATCGGCGCCCTTATCGCGCGCGGCATCGGCCATGGCGCGCATCAGCATTTCGCCGATGCCGGCGCGCTGGTTCCCGGGCGCGACGCCGATCGCCTCGACCACGGCGCTGCTAAAATCGGCGCCGAATTCCCCTTTGCCCAGATGGGCGATGGCATAGCCGACCAGCTGCCCGTCGAGCTCCGCGCCTAGCGTGAGATAACGCCCCGGATCCGCCTGAACGGTCACCAGACGTTTTTCAAAGAACAGCCGGCGGGATCGACCAACGGCGGCGGCGTCGATCGCGGTTACGGCGTCCAGGTCGGC
The DNA here is from genome assembly GCA_036445935.1 of Alphaproteobacteria bacterium. GTDB lineage: Bacteria > Pseudomonadota > Alphaproteobacteria > MPNO01 > UBA2964 > JAZFSB01. The sequence continues at coordinate 2,194 of JAZFSB010000377.1, forward strand.
GGGACGAAGCTGGCGCACGCGCGCCGCCGAGCTATCCATATTCGCTGCCCGTGCCATCAACTCTTCTCCTTTTTCCGGATTAATTCAGCGGGCCGCGGAATAGGCCATGGCCAGATCGGCGTCCTGGCCCTCCTCAACCACATCGTCGAGAGTCGCCAGCAGTCCCATCTCTTCCTTCTCGATATGGACGGTCATCTGTTGCATGAATTCGAATCCCAGCCGTCGAATATCGCGCCAGTCCGCTTCTTTGACCTCAACGGCGCGCACCGCCCGGAACAAAGCAACCAGCTGCCCGGCCGTGACGCGGATGCTGACATGCTCCTCGGCCAGCAGCGCGCCCATTGCTCCGTAGCCCGCCGCCTCCATCACCGGAAAAAGGCTGTTTTCCTCGAAAGCGAAATGCGCGACCAGATCGCTCGCGATCAACGCCTCGATGTCGCGCATCATGCGCGCGAAATCGCCGGCTGCGGCGGCATCAGTGGGCACTCCCTCGCGATGGGCATCAAGCAGGGCCCCGAACCGCGCCAAAATTGCAAGAGTGGCCAGGTGCTCGTCATGAAAGATTTTCACGATCTGGCGGACATAATCCATGACGGCGTTCCCTGCTGCAAATTCCCGATAAATCGGATCTGGCAGAGTGTGCGGGGCCCCACACGACCACGCCTTGACCGTGATCAAGAAACCGGCCCTCGACCTATCCTAGGATTGGAGTTGTAACCGTGAGGAACTCTCGCAAATGGCCGCTGCAACCGCATCGCTTCTTCCCGGCCTCCGCGACTACCCGGCTCTTGTCACCGGCGGCGCGCGCGGACTGGGCCGCGCCATCGCGGAAGCGCTGGTCGCCAACGGCGCGGATGTCCATGTGATCGATGCGGTGACGCCCGAGCAACCCGACGCCAAAATCGATTGGAACATCACCGATATTCGTGATGCCGCGGCAGTCGCTGGATCCATCGCCGCCCTGCCGCGACCGCCACTTCTGCTGGTCAACAACGCGGGCATCACCCGGGACCGCACCATCGCCCGGATGACGGATGCCGAATGGGGCGACGTACTCGACGTCAACCTTACCGGCGCCTTCAACCTGATCCGGGCCTGCGCGCCGGGAATGACCGAGGCCGGGTTCGGCCGCATCGTCAACATCACCTCGATAAACGGCCTGCGGGGCAAATTCGGACAAGCCAACTATAGCGCCGCCAAAGCCGGGCTGATCGGGCTTACCAAGACCGCTGCCCGTGAATTTGGCCGCAAGGGCATCACGGTGAATGCCGTCGCCCCCGGCATGGTGCTGACTGATATGGCGCGCGCCCTGCCCGGCGAACTGCTCGACCAGGCGGTGGCCGAATCCGCAACCGGCGCGCTGGTGGAGCCGACCGATATCGCCGACGCCGTTCTGTTTCTGCTGTCGGGCGCGGCGCGGCGGATCACCGGACAGGTTCTTCAGGTGGATTCCGGCCAATACATCTGACGCACGGGAGACAGAACAGGGGAGAGTGACAGATGAACGTGAAAGTCCAAGACCTCATGGCCAAAAGGGTGATCACGGCGGAACCCCACCATACCGTCCACCATGTGCGCGGCCTGATGCGGCGCAATCGTATTCTGGCGGTTCCCGTCGTCGGCCCAAACAAAGAACCCGTCGGCATCGTCACCTCCAGCGATCTGGTGGATGACCTCAAGGCCCGCACGCCGATCAGCAATCTGATGACGACGGACGTCTTCAAGGTGCCCGCGTATAACGACGTTCAGGTCGCGGCCCGCATCATGCGCAAGCACCGGATCCACCATGTCGTGATCACCCACGAGCAAAAGCTCGTCGGCATCATCAGCTCATTCGATTTGCTGCGTCTGATCCAGGACAACAGCTTCATGGTCAAAGGCCCCACCTTGGCGCGAAAAACCCGGGCAAGAACCCCTGCTCAGAAGCGGGCACGGGCAACGGCCCGAAAAGCGGTGGGCACATAACCGGACCGGGGAGCGCCACCCAACGGTCCGGCCCTTTAACGAAGGAGAAGTTGCGATGATCAGGAATATACTTGTTCCGACCGACGGCTCGGATCATGCCGTCAAGGCAACCACGTTCGCCGCCGATATCGCCGCGAAATACAAGGCGCGTATGGTGCTGTTTCATTCCCTGCTGGTGCATGTCGGCAGCGGCGAAATCCTGGGCCTTCTGAAAGCGGGACAAGTTTCCGAAGCGACCCAGACCGAGCTTGAGCACGCGGCGAATATGCTGGCGCGTGTTCAATCGGTGGCGCCGGTGGGACCGAAAGGAATACCGCTTTCGACCGACGTTCTTGAACAGGTCGGAGGGGATGTTCTCAAATCCGGCGAAACCCTCGCCCGCGAACACGGCGCCGAGGAAGTCAGCCACATCCTGACCAACGGCGAGCCGATTCAGTGCATTCTGCGGGCGATCGACGACGAAAACATCGATCTGATCGTCATGGGATCGCGCGGACTGGGTGATCTCGAGGGCCTGCTGGTCGGCAGCGTGTCGCACAAGGTGGGCCAGCTGGCCGATTGTACGGTGGTGACGGTCAAGTAGGGGATTCTCGGAAGTTCTTACACAACTCGTGAAGAACGACGCTCTTCGCCCGGCGTGCGATTGTCGAAAGTGGCGGCGACGAGACGAACCAGGGGGCGCCCTTTTTCCGTGACCGAGAGGGAGTCCCCTTCCACCACCACCGCGCCGGCATCCGCCAAAGGGCGCAGCTGGTCGATTTCCGCCCGGAAAAAATCGTCTTCCAACTCGAAGCGGCGCCGCACCTTGCTTAAATCGACGTGGAGATCGCACATCAACCGTTCGATCACCGTGCCGCGGACGCGGTCGTCCTGACGCAAGATCACGCCCCGCACGGTCGCCGGCCGGCCCTGCTCTATGGCCGCGCGCCATTTGGCGACGGGTGCCGCGTTCTGGGCATATCCCTGCGGCAGATGCGTGATAGCGGACGCGCCCAGACCGATCAGGGCGCTGGCGCGATCGGTGGTATAGCCCTGGAAATTGCGGGTGAGCGTGCCATCCGCCGCCGCGCGCGCAAGCGCGTCGTCGGGCATGGCAAAATGATCGAGGCCGATCGCCACATAGCCTGCTTCGCCCAGACAGTCCGCGGCGGCGGCAAATTGCGCCAGCCGGGCGGTGCTGTCGGGCAGGGCCCGCTCCTCGATCTTCGTCTGGTGGCGCTTCATCCAGGGCACGTGGGCATAGCCGAACAGGGCGACGCGGCCGGGCCGCAGCTTGGCCGCGCGCGAAGCCGTTTCGGCAACCCCCGCCATGGTCTGGTGAGGAAGCCCGTACATCAGGTCCAGCGAGATCGTGTCGATGCCGTGCGCCCGCAGGCGATCCACCAGGCCCGCCGTCATCTCGAAGGGCTGAACGCGGTTGATCGCCTTTTGCACGCGGCTGGCGAAATCCTGAACCCCCAGGCTGACACGGGTGACGCCCGTCGCGGCATAGGCGGCGAGGTGATCGTCCTCGACCGTCCGTGGATCGATCTCGACGCCAATCTCGGCGTCATCGGCAAACCGGAAGCGCCGCCGCAAACGGTCGTCGAGACGCATCCAGTCGTCAGGGCGGATTATTGTCGGACTCCCCCCGCCCCAATGGAGATGATCGACCTTCAGCCCCGCCGGCAGGAGACGGGCGATCAAGTCGATTTCACGCTCGAGCGTTTTCAGATAAGCCGCGACCGGTTCGTATCGGCGGGTGATCTTGGTGTAACAGCCACAGAACCAGCACATCGAGCGGCAAAACGGGATATGCAGATAAAGCGAAAGCGAGGTGCCGCGCTCCAGCGCGCCGAGCCAGGACGCATAGCACCCGCCATCCACCTCGTCGGAAAAGCTGAGCGCCGTCGGATAGCTGGTATAGCGCGGCGCCGTGCGCTCAAGATACCGGCCGATTGCCTCGCTCATAATCCATCCGCTCCTTCTGCGATCACACAAAGAGCATTTAATGCAGCGGCGGCGCTGGCGCCATGTGGCGTTTCGCCGCCCCGCTGGCTCAGCCGGCGTCGCTGTGCGTTAACGTGTGATCCGAAACGGCGAGGATTGATTCGACGATCTTCTTGTACCCGGTGCAGCGGCAAAAATTTCCGGCAATGGCGCTGGTAACGTCGCCCCGCGTGGGTGTCGGATTCTGGTCGAGCAGGGCCTTGGCGGAAAGCAGCCAGCCAGGCGTGCAATAGCCACACTGCACCGCCCCGTGCTCTATCGCCGATGCCTGCAACGGGTGCAGGCGGCCCTTCGAGGCTATCCCCTCGATCGTCGTGACCTCCTTGCCCTGGCATCTTGCCGCCTGGGTCATACAGCTCAGGACCGCCGCGCCGTCGATGATGACCGTGCAGGCGCCGCAGGCGCCGATATCGCAACCGCGCTTGGAACCGGTGAGCTGCAATTCGTCACGCAATACCTCCAGCAAAGTCAGGTTGGGCTCGACCATGAGCGTTTGCGGCTCACCATTTACCGTCAGTTCCACCGTTTTCATTTTTCTTCCTCCTGAGAGGTTGCGGCGATCGCAAGCGCGTCGTTCAGGGCCTGGGCGACATGGACCGTCACCATGGCGCGGCGGTATCCAGGTTCGGACCCGACGACGTTCTTGACCGGATAGGCGAGTTTCGTCGCGGCGGCGGCGACAGGCGCAATGGCATCGTCGGTTAGCCGGGCGCCACTTAAGGCCTCGGCCTCGCCCACGATTTTGGGCGAGGACGCGACGCCTGTCAGGACCACCTTGGCATTCATGCAGGTCAAATCCACCGGGTTCAGCCGCACATGCGCCGC
>JAZFSB010000378.1:0-13993 GCA_036445935.1 Alphaproteobacteria bacterium
CGCGATATCGCCTGCCCGTTTGGGCCGGTGGGGAGAGGGGCCGCATAAGCGGCCCCTCTTTCTGTTTCACCGCCGCGGTTGCCATGGCATAATCGTCCGGCACCCCAGTCACTGCAAAATTGAATCCGATCCGCCCGTGGCCGCAGACCTTACCAAGGCAATCGCGCTTCACCGGGAAGGCCGGCTGAAGCAGGCCGCGCCAATCTACAAGGCGGCGCTTAAACGTCGTCCCCGCGATCCTGAATTGCTCTATCTCAGCGGTCTATGTGTCCTGGAATTGGGCGATCTTTCCGCTGGCGCGCGCCACATGCGCGCCCTGCTCAAGATTCAGCCGAAAAATGCCGACGCCCACCATGCGCTGGGCAAGGCGCTGGTGATGACCGGTAAGCCCGCCCCTGGCCGCCGCCATCTCGAGGCGGCGCTGGACAACGATCCCGACCATATCGACGCCCGTATTGAGCTGGCCGAGCTTGCCATGAACGACGGCGATCTAAACCACGCCGAGGCGTTGCTGGACGCCGCACTTGAACGCCAGCCCGCAAACCCGGCTTTGTGGAACAATCTTGGCCGGCTGTATCGGGCGCAATCGCGCCTTGAAGATGCAAACAGGGCTTGGCGGCGGACGATGGAAATCGACCCGTCCCTTGCCGCGCCGCGCGTTAATCTGGCTTTGCTCGCGGCGCGCGAAGGCCGCATCAATGACGGCATAGCCCTGCTCACCGAAGCGCTTGCCAGCGCCGATGAGCCCGCCGAACTGCATGCCCAACTCGGCGCGCTGCAATTTTTCGCGCAGGATTACGAGGCCGCGGCGGTCTCGCTCACCGCCGCAACGGGCCTGCGCTCCGATTTCCGCCGCGCCGAGCTGCGCCTTGCGCAAACAAGGCAGTTTCTCTGTGACTGGGACGGGCTGGATGCGCTGATGCCGGTGGTTCGGGCCGAAATTGCCCGAGCCGTCCGGGGTGAACGCTGCGAAGTGTCTCCTTTTTTCAGCCTTTGCCTGCCGATTTCGGAAGCCGAGCGCACCGCTGTCGCCGGGGCGTTGGCGCGCGAGCACGAACGCGCGGCGACCGGGATCATGTCGCGGGCGGGATTTCATTACGAAAACAAAACAAAGGATCGGCTGCATATAGGCTATCTTTCGTCGGATTGGCGCGACCATCCGGCGGCCCACCTGGCCTGTGGCCTTTTCCGCCACCATGACCGCGCCCGCATTGAAACCAGCGTGTTCTCGATCGGCCTGGATGACGGCAGCGAATATTCGCGCCGAATTAGGGAAGGCGCGGACAATTTCATCGATTTGCACGCCTTTGATGATCTCAGCGCGGCCAAGGCCATCAACCAGGCCGGCATTGATATCCTGATCGATGTACAGGGCGCGATGGGCGCCGCCCGCCCGGATATCCTGGCCCTGCGTCCTGCGCCGATCCAGGTGTCGTTCCTCACCTATCTCGGCAGCATGGGCGCCGCGTGGCTGGATTACTTGATTGTCGACCGGGTGATGGTACCGCCTGAAGCCCGGGCCGATTATACCGAAGCGCTGGTTACCATGCCCCACTGCTATCAGGTGAACGACGATGAAGCGCGCATCGCCACGCCGCCGCCGTCGCGCGCCGATCACTGCCTGCCAGAAGATGCCCCGGTCTATTGCGCCATTCATGGCGGCAACAAGATAACCCGCGAAATATTCGCCTGTTGGATGCGCATTCTGGCGCGGGTGCCGGGCGCCGTTCTCTGGCTGTCCGGCGGCGGGGCGCGGCGCGATAATCTGTGCAGCGCGGCGGCCGGCCATGGCATCGATCCGGCCAGGTTGATTTTCGCGGGGCGCGTACCCGATAAGGCGGATCATATGGCGCGGCTTGGGCTCGCCGACCTGTTTCTGGATACGCCGATCTATGGCGCCCATTCTTCGGCGGTCGACGCGCTATGGGCGGGCACCCCCGTGCTGACCCGCCCGGGCAACGTGTTTTCCGCGCGCGGGGCCGCAACCTTGCTGGCGACGCTGGGGCTCAACGATCTCATTACCGACAGTTATGACGCCTATGAAGCCCGCGCGGTCGTTCTTGGCCAGGACTCAGGCGCGCGGGCGGCCTTGCGCACCCGCGTGGCCACCGCCCGCGCCAGCTCGCCTTTGTTTGATACCGCGGGCTGGGTGCGCGATGTCGAGCGCGCCTATCAGCGGATCTGGGAAATCCACTGTCGTGGCGAAAAACCGTGCGATATTGTTCTCGACTGATTTATGCGGGGAACCGCATGCTATAATGGTTAACATGATAGACACCACTACCGACACCGACGTTGCCGCTAATCTGGCGACGGTAAACGGGCGCATCGCCGCTGCCGCGGAAGCGGCCGGGCGCCAGGCTGGCGCGGTCACGCTGGTCGCGGTCAGCAAGATCCACCCGGCCGAGGCCGCGCGCGCGGCGCTGGTTGCCGGCCACCGCGTCTTCGGCGAGAACCGGGTTCAGGAGGCGGCTGGAAAATACCCGGCGCTGCGCCAGGAATTCCCCGATTTGGCGCTGCATCTGATTGGCCCGCTGCAAACCAACAAGGCGCGCGAGGCGGTTGCCCTGTTTGATGTGATTGAAACCGTTGACCGGCCCCGGCTGGCGGCCGCGCTGCGGCGCGAAATGGAACGCGCCGACCGGCGCCCCGACGTGCTTATTCAGGTTAATACCGGCGAAGAAGAGCAAAAAGCGGGCATAGCTCCGGCCGAGGCGGACGCCTTTATCGCCACCTGCCGCGACGAATACGGACTTCCGGTCCGGGGTTTGATGTGTATCCCGCCGCTTGACGAGGAACCAGCCATGCATTTCGCCCTTTTGGCCGAAATGGCGCGCCGCAATGAGCTCGACTGGCTAAGTATGGGGATGAGCGCCGACTATGAAATCGCGATAAGGCTCGGCGCGACCCATGTTCGGGTCGGCACGGCGGTATTTGGCCATCGCGGCGACTGACTTTCCAAAAATCGGCGATATTTAGTTAACGGAATGGGCTTTACGGTACGGAAATCTGTATTCCGTCACCCGGGACGGCGCCCCGCAGAACGCCAAGAAGGTCATCTAGCCCCAGCGCGATACAACCTTCGGTGGGTGTGAAGCCGGGCGCCGCGACATGTAGAAAGATCCCGCTCCCCAAACCGGCTATCACGGGCCGATCATTATGTCCCAGCACCACGATAAGGTCATAAAGCCCATCCTCGCGCCACAGGCGCTCGTGACGCGCTTCATAAGGCAGACGAATCTGCTGGTTGTAGGCGGTATCGGTGGGGTCGTCGCACCAGCCGTCCTCGGCTGACAGCGCGGCGCGGGGCAGGCCTGTCACTGGCGCGTCGATCAGCCGGTCCGGCCGGTAAAGTGCGCGGCGGAAGGCGAACCGGCCAGTCGGTGTCGCACCATCTCCTTCGCGCTTGTCGACCGAAATTCCGCCGCGTCCGACCGCGCAGCGCAAAGTCTGCCCCCGCCATTCGGCGGTTTTTTGGTCATGTACGATCAGATCCACAAGGGGAGTATAGGTGGATTCCGGAGTTGAAAAGGGAGTTTTAACGCGCCACGCCGTAAGTCCGCAGCCCCTGCTGGTATTTGTTCAGCGCCTGTTCCATGGCACGCGTGACCATTTCCGGAGAGGCGCCGGGGGGCAGCATGAAGGGATGCGACCTGAACGCATCGTTGTTGTTTCCGGTGTTTGCCGTCCTGAACGAAGACGGCTCGGTTTCGTGCGACGATCGAGATCCGTCCTTGTCCCGGCTATTGAGCGATTCCGACGCTGACGGCATGAGATTGGCTATCAGCAGCGCGGTTTGCTGGTTGCGGGCCAGGGAGATGGTTTCGGTGATGCGCTGGCGTTCCACGACCGATCTTTCGGCGCGGGCCTCGCGTGCGCTGTCGGCCTCCGCGCGGAGCGTCCCCACCGCGGGGGCCGGGGTCTGGGCGGGCCGTGCGGCGACCTCTGTCCTGGGCGCGGCAACGGTTTCTGGTTTTGCCATGGCCATGGCTTGCGGGGGCGCGGCGACCGCCACGGGCCTGACGATGGCAGGCTGCCGTGCCGTGAAAAGCTGGCTCGCGGCGGCGAGGTTGACTGGGGCCGCTGTCGTTGCCGGAGCGAGGGCCGCTGTCATTGCCGGAGCGGGGGTCGTTGTCGTTGCCGGATCTGCCGGAACCGCTGGAGCGGCCGATGCGACCTGTGCCGTGGCCGTTTCGTCCGCCGGATCATCGCCGTCGAACATGGCTATCAGATGATTTTCGACGCTGCTCCCGCTGGCTTCCTCGAAGGCCGCCACCACGCCGCTGGCCAGAAGCCCCGATACCCCGCCGAACAGAATACCGCCGGCCAGGCGCGCGCCCGGGCTCATCGTGTCGCCGGTCACCATCCGGTAGATGGTCGATATGATGGGGATATGCTGCAGCGGGTTGATGACGTCGAGCAGGTCGGCGAAGGTCATGCCCTTGTCGGGGTCGCCCCACATTTCGCTGAAGTTGACATCTTCGGTATCGGGTTGGCCGTCATAGGCCGGGACAAAATTATCCCGTGCGTGCGGAATGGGCACGTTGGCGGGCGGGCGGGAGGCGATAGGTTCCGTCATGACTTTATTCGTATGGATAATTGCAAAATCCGTGCCAACAAAGACACCAATAACCCATTGTTTTTATGCAATAATTTAATCCGCCGCCGCGGGGCGCCCGGCAGGATTTGCCGGTCAGGCGGCGACATTGCCGACCGCCGGTCCAATCCATTCTTCAAGACCGCGTCGTTGCGGGGTTGTGCACCCGTTCGAATGTCGCCATCTTCACCCCAACATGTAAACTATTTGGCGAAGGCGGTGATGGCTACGGGACGCAAAATTCTGCTGGTCGAGGATGACGAGCCGCTGGGTAAATCGCTGGCGGAGCAGCTTAGCCTGCATGAGGAAACCGACGTCATCGTCGCCGGTGACGGCGCCACCGCGCTGGAACGGATCAAGCAGGATCATTTTGACTTACTGATCCTCGATGTCGGATTGCCCGATATGGATGGTCGCGAACTGTGTCGCTTGATGCGCCGTTCCGAGGTCAAGGCGCCGATTATCATGCTGACCGGCGCCGACACCGAGGCCGACACCATTCTCGGGCTGGATTCCGGCGCCAACGATTACATCACCAAGCCATTCCGCCTGGGCGTGTTGCTGGCCCGGATCAGGGCCCAGCTCCGCCAGCATGAACGCAGCGAGGACGCGGTGTTCTCGCTTGGTCCCTATAGCTTCCGCCCGGCCGCCAAGATGCTGATAGAGCCGGATAGCGAGCGCAAGATCCGCCTGACGGAAAAGGAAACCGCGATCCTAAAATACCTGTTTCGCTCGGGCGATGCGGTGATCGGCCGCGACGAGCTGCTGAACGAGGTATGGGGTTATAATTCCGGCGTGACCACCCACACGCTGGAAACCCATGTTTACCGGTTGCGCCAGAAGATCGAACGCGATCCGTCAAATGCCCGCATCCTGGTAACCGAACCGGGTGGCTATCGCCTGCAGCCCTAGGAATTTCTGGTAAAGCCGGCACCGGCCCGGTGCGTCATCCTTTATTCAATACAACGCATTGGGTTGCGGATGGCGCCGATGCCGTCGATTTCGGCTTCGCACACATCGCCGTTCTTGAGCCAAATCGGCGGTTTCATGCCCAGGATCACGCCAAACGGGGTGCCGGTGGCGATCAGATCGCCCGGCTCCAGCGTCATGACCTGGCTGAGATACGACACGAGATGCGCAACCCCGAAGATCATGTTTTTGGTGTTCGATGTCTGGCGCTGTTCGCCATTGACCGACAGACGTAGATCCAGGGCCTGCGGGTCGGGAACTTCATCCGCAGTCACGATCGATGGCCCCCATGGGCAAAACCCGTCGAGCGACTTGCCATAGTCCCACTGGCCCGGTGGGCGCAATTGCAGATCGCGGGCGGACACGTCGTTCACCACGCTATAGCCCAACACGTAATCCAGCGCGTCCGCCTCGGCCACCCGGTAGGCCCGGCGCCCGATCACTACGCCCAGCTCGACCTCGTAATCGACCTGATCGGTCGCGTCGGCGTGCCAGACAACCTCGTCGAACGGGCCGTTCACGGTGTTGACGTGCTTGGTAAAGACCACCGGCAGCTTGGGCACGTCGAGCCCCGCCTCGCGGCAATGGTCGATATAATTGAGCCCGATGGCGACGATCTTTTCCGGCCGGTGTATCGGGGCACATAAGGTGACCGCATCAAGTGCATGGTCCGGCGCCGTCCAGGCCGCAACCGCGTCATTTACCCTGGCCAGCGCCTCGGCCCCGCCGCGCGCAATCGCCAGCAAATCACCATGGTCGAAAGTTGGCAGCCCCGCTGCCGCCAGGTCGAGCACCCGCCCGTCCTTGAGCGCGCCCGGCCGCCGTTCCCCATTGACCGAAAACGTCACCAGTCTCGTCATGTTCGCCTCACTTGCCTGTGAATTTCGATGCTGGTCTCAAATACACGTCCGATACTCGGGCGTCTATAAAATGTGAGCGAAATCACAAAGCCGTTGAATTCACGTTGTAATTATACGTGGAGCACCTTACCTCTTTTACCGATTCACCAGGTCGGGCAGGATAGCGCCGCGTGGTTGTAACGGCGCCAAAATATTGGATGTGGAAAACGAGTGCCGGAAAACAGTAATTTCGTAGTGCGTTTTTGGGGGGTCCGCGGTTCCATCGCCTGCGCCGGACCCGAGACCATGCGCTATGGCGGCAATACGTCCTGCATTGAAATGCGCTGCGGTGATCGCTTGATCATATTTGACGCCGGGACCGGTATCAGGCCGTTTGGACTTAGCATGCCGATCGACCAGCCAATCGATCTCGACCATTTCTTTTCCCATGCACACTGGGATCATATCGTCGGATTGCCCTTCTTCCGTCCGGCCCACATCCCGGGCAATAAAATTCGGATCCGTTCCGGCCACCATATCTCCGGCGGTGGGCTGGAAAACGCCCTGCGCGAAGCGATGCATGACCCGCTGTTTCCGATCCCGCTGGAAATTTTCAAGGCCGATCTAGAGTTTATCAATTTCAACGCCGGCGACACGCTCGATATTGGCGATGGCATCAGCGTCCGTACCGCGCCGCTCAACCACCCCAACGGCTGCACCGGTTATCGTGTCGAATATGACGGCAAATCCATCTGCTACGTGACCGATACCGAACATGCCCTGGAGGAGCGGGACCAGGTGGTGCTCGATCTGATCGCTGGGGCTGACATCGTAATCTACGACGCAACCTACACCGATGAAGAGTTCGAAACGAAAATCGGCTGGGGTCATTCCACTTGGCAGGAGGGCGTCCGACTGTGCAAGGCTGCCGCCGCCAAGCGGCTGGTTCTGTTCCACCATGATCCAGATCGCGATGATCATGCGCTGGACGAGATAGAGGTCGCCGTCCGCAGCGAGTTTGATCTTGCGATCGTCGCTCATGAGGGGCTGGCGCTCGCGCCCTGAGCGCGCGCCAGCCGAAATCGGAAAGCGCCATGAGCGGCGGGCCGACCCGGGACCGTGATACCGATCCGAAGGTCGATTACGACGATCTGCCGGAGCGGGTCCGTGCCGCCGTGCGGGCCCAGCAGGACGCCAGCGAAATCTTGATCGGCTGGGTGCAGCTTGCCGTTGTGGTCTTGTTCGGCGGACTCTATTTGGTTTCCCCCAAGACTTTCGGCGGTGATGCGGAATTCGCCCCGGTGCCATGGGTGCTCGGCATCTATCTCGGCTTCACCGTCATGCGGCTCGCTATCGCCTATCGCGGTGGGGTGCACCACTTTCTGCTCTATGTCTCGGTGGTGCTCGACATGGGGTTGTTATTTGCTCTGATCTGGAGCTTCCACCTGCAATACATGCAGCCGCCGGCCTTCTATCTCAAGGCGCCGACTCTGCTCTACGTATTCATCTTCATAGCCCTGCGCGCGCTCCGGTTCGAGGCGCGCTTCGTCGTCGCGGCCGGCGTGGTGGCCGCGGGCGGGTGGGCGGCGCTTGCCTGGTATTCGGTTGCCGGGCCCGACGGCATGGCGCATATCACCCGGGATTACGTGCTCTACATGACCTCGAATCGGGTGCTGATCGGCGCCGAAATCGACAAGATCGTATCCATTCTGACGGTTACCGCAATCATCGCGGTGGCGATCCATCGTGCTCGGCACCTGCTGATCAGCGCCGTCGCCGAGGGGGCCGCGGCGCATGCCCTCAGCCGGTTTTTCGCCCCCGAAGTCGCGCGCCAGATCACTGCCGCCGAAACCGAACTGCGGGCCGGCGAAGGCTATGCCATCGACGCAACGATCCTGTTCACCGACATTCGCGATTTTACGCTGCACGCCCATTCCGTTCCGCCGGCTGAGCTGATCGCGTCCCTGGCTGAATATCAGGCCCTGGTGGTCGGCATCGTCCAGGACCGCAACGGCACGATTGACAAATTCATGGGCGACGGGGTGATGGTGACGTTCGGCGCATCGCGGCCATCCGATACCGACGCCGCCGACGCGCTGGGCGCCATCGATGCCCTCATGCGCGCTGCCGGGCAGTGGAACGCGGCGCGCGCCGACGCCGGCAAGCAGGTGCTCCAGGTTGGCGCGGCGGCGGCATCCGGCCGGGTGATTTGCGGCGCGGTGGGTGACGAAACGCGGCTTGAATACACCGTCATCGGCGATGCCGTAAATCTTGCGGCCAAGCTGGAAAAACACACCAAGGTGGAACGCGTGCGCGCGCTGGTTGCCACCGAGACATTCGACCGTGCCCGCTCCCAGGGTTACCGGCCGACCGATAACGCCGAACCCCGCCCGTCCCGTTCCGTCGAAGGCCTAGATCACCCCGTCGACATCGTCGTCGTCGCGGCGTAAACCACTGAAATTGACCATTAATTTATCATCATAACTTTGAATAATGACGATTTTGCAAGGCGGTGCGGCTTCCGCGCAAGCGGATAAACCCCTACCTGTACGGGTCGGCCGCGTCGCGCAGTCCATCGCCGAAGAAATTGAAGGCCAGCACCACGATCACCACCGGCAGGACCGGCAGCATCAGCCATGGGTAGAGCGCGACGACGTTCATGTTCTGGGCTTCGGCCAGCAGTACGCCCCAGCTGGTGATCGGCGGGCGCAGCCCGAGGCCGAGAAAGCTGAGCGCGGTTTCGCCCAGGATCATGCTCGGCACCGACAGCGTGGCGGACGCGATCAGGTGGCTCATGAAGGACGGCAGCATGTGGCGCGCGATTACCCGGCTGGGCTTGGCGCCAACCAGCACGGCGGCGGTGACGAACTCCTCTTCGCGGATCGCCAGCAGCTTTGAGCGCACCGCGCGGGCCAGCCCGGTCCAGTCGAGCAGGCCCAGGATGATGGTGATGCCGAAATAGATCAGGATCGGGCTCCAGGTCACCGGCAACGCCGCCGACAGCGCCATCCAGAGCGGCAATTCGGGGAACGAGCGCAGAATCTCGATCAGGCGCTGGGTAATATTGTCGACCCAGCCGCCGTAATAGCCGGCCAACCCGCCGATCACCAACCCCATCACGAAGCTGATGGTGATGCCGAACAGCCCGACGGTGAGCGAAATGCGCGCGCCCGAAATGATCCGCGATAGCATGTCGCGCCCCAGCCGATCGGTGCCGAACAGGAACAAGGTGCCGCCCTTGGCCGCGCAGATCAGGTGAAAGCGCGCCTCGAACAGGCCCCAGAATCGATAGCTGTCGCCCCGGCACAGGAAGCGGATCGGCTGGACTTTATCGAGGTTCCGTTTGTATTCGCGTTTCAGGTTTTCCATGTTGAGCCGGTAGTCGAGCCCGTAGACGAACGGCCCGACCAAACTTCCCTCATGGAAAAGATGGACGCCCTGCGGCGGGGCGTAGATGAAATCCGTATGGCGCGAATGCAGGTTGTAGGGCGATATCACCTCGCTCACCAGCACCGAGAAAAACATCACTGCCAGCACCGCGCCCGAAATCACGGCCAGCCGGTGACGCTTGAGCCGCCACCACATCATCGTCCATTGCGAGGCGAAATAGTAACGCTCCTGCTCGGCTGACAGGGTCTCGGCGGTCTGCGGCGAAAACGGTTCCGGTGAAACCCAGTGTTCCAGTCGCTCGCTCATCAGCGGCCCCCCGCTTCGAAGCGGATGCGCGGGTCGAGCACGGCAAGCGCCATGTCCGACAGGAACACGCCAACCACGGTCAGCGCGGCCAGGAACATCAGGAACGATCCGGCCAGGTACATGTCCTGGCTGCGCAGCGCATCCAGCAGCATCGGGCCCGTGGTCGGCAGCGACAGCACCACCGAAACGATGGCAGCCCCGCTGATTACCTGCGGCAGCAGATTGCCGATATCGGCGATGAACGGGTTAAGCGCCATGCGCAGCGGGTATTTGAGCAACAGGCGGACCGGCGGCAATCCCTTGGCCCGGCCGGTGACGACATATTGCTTTTGCAATTCGTCCAGCAGGTTGGCCCGCAGCCGGCGGATCATGCCCGCCGTGCCCGAGGTGCCGATCACCACCACCGGCACCCAAAGATGCTCCAGCACCGACATCGCCTTGGCCCAGCTCCAGCCCTGCTCGATGAATTCCGGGTCCATCAGACCGCCGAAAGAGGTGCCGAACCAGCTATTGGCGACATAGAGCAGTACCAGCGCCAGCAGGAAGTTGGGCGTCGCCAGCCCAAGGAAGCCGAGGAAGGTCAACCCATAATCGCCGAAGCTGTATTGGTGGGTCGCGGAATAGACGCCGATTGGAAACGACACCGCCCAGGTGAACAGGATGGTTGAGAACGAGACAATGAAGGTCAGCCACAGCCGGTCGCCGACCACCTCGCTGACCGGCAGGCTGAATTCAAAGGAATAGCCGAAATCGCCCTGCAGCATGCCGATCACCCAGAGCGCGTACTGCTCCGACATCGGTTTGTCGAAGCCGTACTGCTCACGCAGAAAGGCGATCTTGTCGGCGCTCACCGTTTCGCCCTGGCTTTGCAGCTCGGCGACGTAGGAGCTGAGATAGTCGCCCGGCGGAAGCTGAATGATCACGAACACGATGGCGCTGATTGCGATCAGCGTCGGGATCATGATCAGGAGGCGACGGATCAGATAGCCGAACATCTTTGCGCTTTACCGGTTTTTTCGTGTATTGGCGCCAGCGAACCAGAACCCATCAGGCCTGTATATGCCGAAATGGGCGCCGGGGCTCCAGTTATAGACGCCTTTTTCTGGCACGTTGCGCAGCCGGGTGCTGGCGACCACCGGTTGCGGCACGCCGGCAACGACGCCGATGGTGAACACGTTGTCGGCATGAATTTCCAGCATGCGCCGCCAGATCACCTTACGTTTGGCTCGTTCGGGTGTCGTCCGCCAGCTTTGGTACAGCGTCAGCAACTCGCGGACCGCCGGTAGCGCCGGCGCTTCGCCCACCTTGGTCCGGGTTTCGAAATGCTGGCCCCATTTCGGCCATTGCAACTGTTGCTGCGACGTCGGCGCCAGTTCCCTGGGGCTGATATCCGCATTGGGCAGCGCGTTCTCGATGCCCGACCAGACCGACATCAGCGTCTCGCCGGCGAAGATACGGTTGCGGAACACTTCGCGCTGGCTGGGCCGCGTAAAAATCTTGATGCCGGCGGCAAGCCAGGAATCGCCGATCAGCTCAAGCACGTCGGTCTGCTCGGTGTCCTCGCCCGATGTTTCGACCACGATCTCCATTGGCCGCCCGTCGGGCAGCAGCCTGACGCCCCGGGAATTGCGCTTGGTGAGGCCAAGCTCATCGAGCAGCGCATTGGCGCGCTTAAGGTCGAAAGCGGCCCATTTCCGGGTGTATTCGGGCCGGTAGAGCGGACTTTTGGGCAGCACCGTGTTGTTGCCCTCAAGCGCCAGGCCAAAATAGACCACCTGGTTGATCTCGTGCCGGTTGACCGCAAGCGACAGCGCGCGCCTGAACCGCGCGTCGCGGAACAGCTTGCGCCAGACCGGGTCCTTCACGTTCATATTGGGAAACAGGGTGAAATGCGCGCCCTTGGCGGTGCGCCACAGCCGGACCTTGTAGCCGTTTTTCTTCTCGTCCTTTTTCAGGAACGTATAGTCGCTGAAGTTCAGATAGCGTGCCTGAAGGTCGCTTTCGCCCGCCCCCGTCTTGCCCGGGATGATCTGCGCGCCGGCGATGTTCATCACCACCTCGTCGGCGTAGGGAAGCTGGCGGCCGTTGCGATCGACGCGGTGGTAATACGGGTTGCGCGCAAACACGAAACGCTGGGTCGGCGGGCGGTTCCGGACGACCCAGGGCTGCAGGGTCGGCAGCCGGGGATTGTCGTTCTTGTACTGGTTGTCGCGCTTGTTATGCAGCGCCGCCCAACTGCGCCGGCCGGATTTCTTGCCCTTGCGCCGCAGTTTTTCCTTGTCGCCATAGCGAATATGGAAGCGTTTCAGATAATGCGCCGGGCGGTAGATATAAAGCGGCCGGGGCCCGGCCAGCGCGGGCACGAAATCAGGGTTGGGTTTTGGCCAGGTGTAGCGAACCGTGGTCTCATCGAGGATCTCGAAAACCGGGCTCCCGCCGCCCGCCATCATTATCCGGGGCGGGCCGATCGGCGCCAGCTTGACGTTATTGGCGACATCTTCCCAGTAATAGCGAAAATCCTCGGCCGTGAAGGGGTGGCCGTCTGACCAGCGATGGCCCTTGCGCAGGTGCAGGGTGAAACGCCTGCCCTCCTCGATATCGATCGCGCGCAACAGGTCCGGGGCAAGCTGGTAATCCGGCGTGAACCCGACCAGTCTGGCATAGCCGTAGACCACCATCATGCGGACGTCCTTGGACCGGCGCATCAGGATGGTCAGCGCGCCGCCGTGCCGACCCGGTTTCCAGCCGCGCCCGCCGGTATCCTCGACCACCAGCGGCTCGCGCGGCGCGCGCTGCATCACCGGCGGCAGTTTTCCGGCCGCCACGCGGGCGCTGAGCGATGGCGTCTCGACCAGGGTGAGGGCGGCCGCGCCGGTCGCCTGCGCCAGGAAAGCGGCGATCAGCGCCGCGCAAAGTCCGCGGGCGCCGATCATGCCACCAACTCCGCCGGGCTGGCGCCGCGCACCGCGCGGACCAGATGCCCGTTGCCCAGGTCGATCAGCCCAAGCGTGTCGGTCGCCCCATCATTGATGGTGAACGGCGCCGGCCATTCCGCCGGGATCGACGCGCGGCCTTCCATCAGCGCGGTCAGGTCCAGCCGGCGGCTCGGGTCGGGTTCGGGCACCGCGGTCAGCAGGGCGCGGGTATAGGGATGCACCGGGTTGCTGAACAGCAGCTCACGCGGCGCGGTTTCGACCACGCGTCCGGCGCACATGACGGCGATGGTATCGGCGATATAGTCGACCACAGCCAGATTGTGCGAGATGAAGATATAGCTCAGCCCCAGATCGTCCCTGAGGTCGCGCAGCAGGTTGAGAATCTGGGCCTGTACCGATACGTCGAGCGCCGATACCGGCTCGTCGCAGATCAGCAGGTCCGGCTTGAGAGCCAGCGCGCGGGCGATGCCGATGCGCTGGCGCTGGCCACCCGAAAAGCTGTGCGGGTAACGGTTGAGGAAGCGCGGGTCGAGCCCGACCAGCGCCAGCAACTCCCTGACCATCTCGATGCGGAACGCCTCGTCGCCGATCTGGTGGACGACCAGCGGCTCGGAGATGATGTCGAAGACCGTCATGCGCGGGTTGAGAGAGCTGAACGGGTCCTGGAAAATCATCTGGATGCGCCGCCGGTAGGGCAGCAGCCCGGCCTCGTCCAGTTCCGTCAGATCGACCATGGTGCCGCGGTCGTCGAACTGGATGGTGCCGGTGTCCGGTCTCAGCGCGCGCATGATCAGCTTGCTGACGGTGGTTTTGCCGCTGCCGCTTTCGCCGACGATGCCGAGACACTTGCCGCGCTCGGCGGCGAAGCTGACATCGTCGACCGCCAGCACTTCGCGCCGCGCGCCGCCGAACAGCCCGCCCTTGCGCAGGGTGAAGCTTTTGCTGAGGCCCTCGAC
>JAZFSB010000379.1:0-4231 GCA_036445935.1 Alphaproteobacteria bacterium
GCGGGATGCGTCTTGACGACGAAGATTTTGAATGGATCACCAATGCCCTTACCGGCATCGCCAACCGGCACTGTGCCGGGCGCCTGGTTTCGGTGCTGGAAGGCGGCTATCAGCCCAAGGCGGTGGCGTCCGCCGGCGCCGCCCACGTCAAGGCCCTGATGGCGGCGTAAAATACGCCGCTTCCCGTTACCCTGGCCGGCCAACATCGCTATAGTCCGGCACATGACGAACAACCCCATACATGTCATCGGCGGCGGGCTGGCGGGCTCGGAAGCCGCCTGGCAGATCGCGCGCGCGGGCCTACCCGTGGTGCTGCACGAAATGCGGCCCGAACGCGGCACCGAGGCGCACCAGACCGACGGGCTGGCCGAGCTAGTTTGTTCCAATTCATTCCGCTCCGACGATGCCGAGGCCAATGCGGTCGGGCTGCTGCATGAGGAAATGCGCCGCGCGGGCTCGCTCATCCTTGACGCCGGCGATGCCAACCGGGTGCCGGCGGGCGGCGCGCTGGCGGTCGACCGCGACGGATTCTCGGCCACGGTACAGCGCACGCTCGAAGCGGACCCGCTGGTCGAGATCGCGCGTGGCGAGATCGCCGGCCTGCCGCCCGAGGATTGGGACAGCGTGATCATCGCCACCGGACCGCTCACCTCACCCGCCCTGGCTGACGCCATCAGCACCCTGACCGGCGCCGACGCGCTGGCCTTTTTCGACGCCATCGCGCCCATCGTCCACCGCGATTCAGTCGATATGTCGAAGGCCTGGTTCCAGTCACGCTACGACAAGGGCGACGGGGCGGACTATCTCAATTGCCCGATGACGGAAGCCCAGTACAACGCGTTCATCGATGGGCTGCTCGCCGCCGAGACGACCGAGTTCAAACAGTGGGAAGCCGACACGCCCTATTTCGAGGGCTGCCTGCCGATCGAGGTGATGGCGGCGCGCGGGCGCAAGACGCTTGCCTTCGGGCCGATGAAGCCGGTCGGGCTGACCAACCCGCACAATCCGGAAAAGCCCCATGCCGTCGTCCAGCTTCGCCAGGACAATGCGCTCGGCACCCTGTTCAACCTGGTCGGTTTCCAGACCAAGCTGAAGCACGCCGAACAGACCGACCTGTTCCGCATGATCCCGGGGCTGGAGGATGCCCGATTCGCCCGGCTCGGCGGGCTGCACCGCAACACCTTCCTGAACTCACCGCTGTTGCTCGACGCCACGCTGCGGCTCAAGGCGGCGACCCGGCTGCGATTTGCCGGACAGATCACCGGCTGCGAAGGCTATATAGAAAGCGCCGCCATCGGGCTGCTGGCCGGCCGTTTCGCCACCGCGGAACGGCGGAGCGGGACGCCGGTCTCACCGCCGCAGACCACGGCGATGGGGGCATTGCTGGCACATATCACCGGCGGCGCCGAGGCCGAAACCTTTCAGCCGATGAACATCAATTTCGGCCTGTTCCCGCCACTAAAGACACGCGGTGGCAGGCGCGAACGCCGCCGCGCCTACGCCACCCGCGCGCGCGAAGATATTTCGGACTGGCTGGAAGCTACCGCGCCAAACCCCAATTCCCGAGCATCAGGCGAAGCTGGCCGCGAAGCGGGCCGGCGGGTTTCAGGCTGAAAGGATCGTATCCGGCGCGCGCCAGGCGGCGTAAATCCATGCGCGTAAGATGACGCCCCAGCAGCGCCGGATGCCC
Source organism: Alphaproteobacteria bacterium (assembly GCA_036445935.1). Taxonomy (GTDB): domain Bacteria; phylum Pseudomonadota; class Alphaproteobacteria; order MPNO01; family UBA2964; genus JAZFSB01. The sequence goes on from JAZFSB010000379.1 coordinate 1,691, forward strand.
GGCGCGCGGCACGGTCGGGAGCGCCGCTTCGGCCCGGTCAAGCGCGTCCGCCGCCGCGCGGGCGATCTCGGCCACGACGGGCACGAGGGCAGCCCCCGGCGCGCCTTCATAAAGGGCACCCATGTGCAGGCCGGCCTCGGCGGTGACCGATTCCGGCAGGTAGCAGCGCCGTTGGGTGGCATGGAACGGCACGGCGCGGATCAACCCGACCAGAGCCCAGGCGACGCCGACCGCGTGTCCCGCCGCCATCGCGGGCGGATCCCTGACACCAAGGACTTCGAGCGCGAGACAGGCAAGCTCGCCCGAACTGTCGCCGGCATAGGCGGTCAGCTCTTCCAGGTTGGCCGGCTGGCGGTCCTCGAGATCGAAGGCGCGGGAATCGATTATGCGGCCCATCCGGTCGATCGAAAGATCGTGCCGACCTACCGCGGCGGACAATGCCAGCACCACGGTGTGCTGGCGCGGGGCGCCTGCCTTGATCCCGTCGAGCGCATCGCGCCACCATTGCAGGCGAATTTCGCCCAGCATCGGTTCTGACACGGATTCCCGGATCTTCGAGATTTCCAGATTGAAGGCATAGAGCGCAAACAACGCGCGGCGTTCCGGATCGGGCGCGAAAAGCGACACCAGATATCGGTCGCGGTCATGCCGGCGCAGCTCGGTGGCGCAATGGGCGACGGCGCCTTCCAGACCCGGTTCCACGCGTGGGGATGCGAACGACTCGGTCAAAGGTCTATATGTCGTTGTTCATGGACTGTGTCATAACCATAGAACATCGCGAATGCCCAGGGACAATGGATAGGCACGCTACAAACGACACACCCGACGACCATCCCGGCGCGCCGACCAAAACGCGGCACGACGAGAATTTTCCTGTCGCCAGTTGGCTAATTCCCAAGGCGCTGCGCCCGCACGTCCACGCCTTCTACCTGTGCGTTCGCGCGGCCGACGACGTAGCCGACGCCCCCGACCTGACGGCCGCGCGCAAGACCGAGCTGCTCACCGCCTTCGACGCCGTTCTCAGGGGCGAGGCCGCACCCGATGAGATCACCGCGCCCGCGCGCACGCACCGCGGCAGTGCGCTGGCGACCGACGTCACGGTTGAGCACGCGCGTAATTTGCTGCAAGCCTTCATGATGGACGTGACCAAATTGCGCTATCGCAACTGGTCGGAGCTGATCAATTACTGCCGCTATTCGGCGGCGCCGGTTGGCCGCTATCTGGTCGACCTGCACGGTGAGAGCGATGCGCCCAAGCGAGGCACGGATGCGCTCTGCATCGCGCTTCAGATTCTCAACCACCTGCAGGACTGCAAGGACGATTTCCTGGCGCTCGACCGGGTCTACATCCCGGAAGACTACCTGCGCGAAGCCGGCACCTCGGTCGCGGCGCTGGGCGACGAGCACGCCAGTCCGGCGATGCGCGCGGTGCTGGACCGCGTACTCGACCGCACCGACGAGCTGATCATCCAGGCGCGCACCGCACCGCCGCTGATACAGAATCTCGGGCTGAGGCTGGAAACCGCGGTCATCACCGCCATCGCGGCCCGGCTGTCGGCGAAATTGCGCCGCCAGGACCCGCTGGCCCGCCGGGTGGAACTGTCGAAAGCGGAAACACTGCTTGCCGCCACCGGTGGCGTGATCCGGGGGCTGGTCGCCATCTGATGGGAATCGTTCATATCATCGGCGCCGGGGTTGCCGGACTTGCCTGCGCGGTACGCTGCGCGCTCGGCGGACAAACGGTCGCGCTGTACGAAACCGCGCCTCGGGCTGGCGGACGGGCGCGCTCATTCGAAGACGAAGGGCTCGGCTGCCTGATCGACAACGGCAACCACCTGGTGCTCAGTGGCAATGGATCGGTCAAGGCGTTTCTCGGCGACACCGGTGGCTCACGGCAACTGACCGAGATTGCCCCGGCGAGTTTTCCCTTCATTGAGCCCGCCTCGCAATTACGCTGGCGCCTGCGCCCCGGCAGAGGCCCGCTGCCGCTATGGCTGCTGTCATCCCGGCGCCGGGTACCGGGCAGCCAGTTTGGCGATTACCGCGACATCGTGGCCCTGGCACGGGCGAAGCCAAGCGACACGGTGGCAACCTGCGTCGATACCAGTTCGGTCCTGTTCGAGCGCCTGTGGCAGCCGCTGGCGCGCGCCATTCTCAACACCGATGCGCGCGAAGGCTCGGCCCAGCTACTGTGGAAAGCGCTGTCGCTGACCATCGCCAAGGGCGAAGCCGCCTGCCGCCCACTGGTCTTCTCGCGCGGTCTATCAGCGGCGCTGGTAGCGCCTGCCCTCAAGACCATTCGCGAACATGGCGGCATGGTGCGCTACCAAGCCCGGCTGCGCGGTATCCGCTGGCAGGATGACCGGGTGCTTGCGCTCCGTTTTTCCGAGGGTCTGCTGCGGGTTGAGGATGGTGACGCGGTGGTGCTGGCCGTGCCGCCGGAAGCCTGCGAGGAATTATGGCCAGCGGCGGAGCCGCCGCGCGAGACCCGGCCGATCGTCAATGTCCATTACCGGCTGGGCGAACCGGTCGCGCTACCGGG
>JAZFSB010000380.1:0-5160 GCA_036445935.1 Alphaproteobacteria bacterium
GCGAAACACCGCCGACCTCTGTCTTGTGGATGGCCTGGGGCGAGACGATCTTGAGCGCCACGGGAAATCCGATCCTGGCGGCGGCGGTGGCCGCGTCTTCCGGCGTTTTCGCCAGCGTGCTCGCCGGCGGCGTCAGCCCGTGCCCGGCCAGAATTTTCGTGAACCCGTCGCCGTTGAGGTCGGCGGGATCGCCGTTCGCCGCCGGCAGGGGCTCGATGCCGCGCTCGAGCGCGCGGGCGAACCCGACCAGCCCGTTGATCGAGCGCACCGCCTGCCAGATCCCTTGCGTGAAGGGGACGCGGGCGGCCTGCTGAAAGGCGCGGCCTTCCTCGCTCACATTCTGAGAAACGCGGGAATAGGCGATAACCGGCTTGTCGGTATTGTCATGAATGCCGGAGAACACGGAGGCATCGCCGCTATCGTCGGGGCCGGCCGGCAGATGGCCCTGCACGGCGAAGATATCAACGCCGGGATCGGCGGCAACATCGATGCAGAGCTGGCGAAAATCGTCGCGCCTGGGCGCCATGCCGGCGCCGCAATCGATCGGGTTCTGCGCCGGCAGGCCGGCATCGATCTGGAGCGTCACCTTGTCCATGGTCGGCTGCGACAGCTTGGCCATCACCGCGCCCTCGTCGGCGCCATAATCGAGAAACAGACCCTTGCCGCCGCCGGAATAGCAGACCATCGCGGTGCGCGGGCCGCGCGGCCAGCGCCGCTGGCCGACCACCAGGCAATGCTCGATCATCTCGTCCAGCGAATGCGCCCGGATCACGCCGTATTTGCGGCACACCGCGTCCAGCACCGCGTCGTCGCTGGCCAGCGCCCCGGTATGGCTCTGGGCGGCTTCCTTGCCGGCGTCGCTGCGTCCGACCTTGAGCATCACCACCGGCTTTTCGGCGGTCAGCGCCCGGCCGACGGCCGCCATGAACGCGTCGGGCCGGCGTATGCCCTCGGCCATGCAGGCGATGGTCGTGGTTTGCGGATCGTCGACCATGAAGTTGATGTAGTCGGCGAGATCCAGGTTGATCTCATTGCCGCTGGAGACCGCGTAGGAAAACCCCAGCCCGCGTTCAGCGGCGCGTTGCAGCCAGAACATGAAGGTGCCGCCCGACTGGAAGACGACGCCGACCGGCCCTTTGGGCAGCCCGCGCACGCGAAGCGCCGGGTAGAACAGCAGATTGTCGGGCAACGCCAGCGCGCCCATGCAGTTGGGTCCGCAAACCACCAGACCGTGTTCGTCGCACAGCGCCCGGATCGCGTCCGCGCGCTTGGCGCCCGCGGCATCGCCGCCTTCGCCGACCCGCGCGGCATAGATCAGGGCCGCCTTGAGCCCGTTGCGCGCGCCGGCCTCCAGCACGCCGGGAATTGCTTCCGCCGGCACGATGGTCAGCGCCAGATCGACTGGTTCGGGCAGGGAGCCGAAATCGGGATAGACCTTTTGGCCCCACAATTCGTCGCGCCTGGGGTTGATCAGATAGACCTTGGTCGGAAAGCCGGCGAATTCGAGATTGCTATAGATTGCTCGCGGCCAGCCGGCGCCGCCGGTTTCCGACGCGCCGACGATGGCGACCGAACGTGGCTTAAACAAGGGTTCTGCTGAATGAAACATTTTCCCCGACGATATTTTTAATTTTTCTAAACCAGGACACTAGGTGATGATCGGGGCTGCTGATACCCGTGGGCGGGAAAATTTTTACCTTAACGGGGAAGGTAAACGCTTTCTTGAGAGACCATCGCCTAGGTTATCGCCGAATTGAAATTGGTGCGGCTCTGTCTCTTGGGTTCAGTATGTTGTTTGTAAACTCAAAGCCTTTCCCTAACAGATTAGAAACAAAAGGAAATTCGTTGACATTCGAATCGACGTCGCGCATCTTTGCGGCGTTGGTAACGGGGTGGGGGCGCGTCGTCGGGGGCTTCTTTATCGGAGTGCGACACGGCGCGGTTGGGTTCAAGGCGTTGATTAATCTTAAAAGTCGGTTTTTGATGGCGTCGCCAGGCGTTGCCGTAGGCGTGCTTGCGCTGGTCGCGACCGTCAGCACGCCGCCGGAACTTCATGCCGAACGCACCAGGGTCGCGACAGGCGCGGTTGTCCTGGCCGCGTTGAGCCCCAAACCGATGCCGGCATTGCAACCCTTGCCGTCCAACCGTGGCGGGGCGGAAATTGTCCCGGCTGAGCGCCACCGCACCGTCAAGGCCAAGCGCGGCGACACCTTCATGAAACTGATGCTGTCCGCGGGCGCCGCGCGCGCCGAGGCGCATCTGGCGATCGTCGCCATGCGCCGCGTGTTCGATCCGCGCGACCTTGATGTCGGTCAGGCGCTGACCACGATTTTCCGGAAGGACAGGCTGTTCGGACTCAGCTTCCGCCCGTCGGCCGATTATACCGTCCGGGTGACCCGCAATGGCGACGCATTTCAGGCGAAGAAAATCACGCACGCCCTAATTCCACGCGACTTGCGGGTGTCCGGCTCTATCCGGTCAAACCTTTATGTCGCCGCCACCGAGGCCGGCATGCCTGCCTCGGTGCTGGCCAATCTTGTCCGGCTGCTGAGTTGGGACGTGGATTTCCAGCGCGACATACAAAAGGGCGATCGCTTCGATGTGCTGGTCGAACGCTTCGATCTCGAAGACGGCCGCCCGGCACGCTGGGGCAATATCCTGTATGCCGAGCTGATGCTGAGCGGCACGCCGATCCGGCTCTATCGCCATGAGACTAAACGCCAAGGCGTTGAATATTTTGATGAAAAGGGCCGTGGCGCGCAAAAGGCGCTGATGAAAACACCAATCAACGGGGCCCGTCTGTCATCCGGATTTGGAAGGCGGCGCCATCCAATCCTTGGCTATAACAGGATGCATCGCGGGGTTGATTTCGCGGCGCCGCGCGGTACACCGATTTATGCCGCCGGCGGTGGCCGTATTCGCTATGTAGGGCGCAAGGGCGCCTACGGACGCTATATCCGGATCCGACATAATGGGCGCTACGCCACGGCTTACGCCCATCTCCGGCGGTTCGCCCGCGGCGTGCGCCGTGGCAAGCGCGTGCGCCAGGGGCAGATCATCGGCTATGTCGGCACGTCCGGCCGGTCGACCGGCCCGCATCTGCATTACGAAATCCTGGTCAATGGAAGGCAGGTCAATCCGCGCCGGCTCAGGCTGCCGTCCGGCCGTCGTCTAAAGGGCCGCGCACTGAAAGTGTTTCACACCGAACGGGCCAAGCTCGACCGGCGCCGCGCGGCCGTGCCGACCACCGCCACCGTCACCAGCCGCTAGAGCGTTTTTCGCGATCTCACGGCACCGGCCCGGTGCGATTCCGCGCGAAGCGGAAAACGCGCTAGATCCTGATCCCGGAAATAAAAACGGCGACCCGTTTATCGGGCCGCCTCATTATGTCTGGGGCTACGAGGCCCAAGGCCGAATAACGCCAGCGTATCGTTCGAAAACCCCGACCTCGCGCTTTTTGGAGGCGGGAGCGCTTTAAATTCCCATGCCCATCATGTCGCCGACGCAGAGTTCCATCATGTCGCGCATGCTGATCACGCCGATCACGCGGTCATCGTCAGTCAGCACCGGCAAATGCCGAATTCCGTTTGACTGCATTATCTGCATCGCCTCGGCGATGTTACAGGCCGAAGAACAGGTGATGACATCTTTGATCATCAGCTCTTTTACCTGCATATTTTCGATTTTGCCGCCATGCTCGCCAACCGCGCGGGTAATATCGCGCTCTGACAGGATACCGGCGATCCCGACATCCCCGTAAGCAACCACCGCCGCGCCAATTTTGTGCTGCGCCAACAGTTTAGCCGCGCCAGGAATAGCAAGGTCGGGCGACATTGAGACGACTTGCTCGCCCTTTTGCGAGAGTATGTCTGTTACCTGCATGATCAAAGCCCCTGGAATCGATTTGTCGCGACGTTAATATAATTTAGTTAAACAACTGTTTCCGCGCGTCAGGCCAGATATTCCTTGTATTCCATGTCCGATTCCAGGATGTGACCGGTCAGCCAGGTCTTGAGGTAATTGCTAACCGCCTCTGTGATCGTGGATTTGAAGGGGGCGGTGCCGGGCAGGCTTTCCCGGAGCGTGTTGAGCCACTGTACGAATTGCCTATGCTCGTTGATTTGTATCGCGAGATCGGGGTAGCCGACGGCTTCGAGCATCCTCTCTTCCCGTCGAAAGTGATCGCGGGCGTATTCGGTGAGTTGCTGAAGAGCCCATTGTACCGTGAACTCGTCTCCTGCCGCCTGATCGATGTGGTTGATAATATCGATGAGCCGCTTGTGATCGGCATCAAGCGCGGGCACACCAACACTATAGGATGACTTCCATTGCATCGGTTCCATTGCGCCTCTCTCCATCCGCGAAGGAATGTTCCGTATGCCCGTGGACCGTATCATGACAACCCGATGACCAATCTGCGGCCAGATGTCACATGGCATCGCCGACTTTCGATTCCGTAAATTGCCATTGAACCGTAAGAGGGAGAGGACTCTCAGGTTTCTAAATAAATGCTGTTTAAGCAGCATAAACTTAGGGTGGTTGTGGTGGTCATGGGCGTATTGGTTCGATCGATTTCTCTTGCGGATGCAGATACCTGTGGCCGCATCTGTTACCAAGGCTACAAGGAACTTTATGAACGGCACGGTTTCCCGCCGGCCTTTCCCTCGGTCGACGCGGCCACGCGACGGATCCGCCATTCGACGGAGCATCCGGCGGTGTATGGCGTCGTCGGCGAAATAGACGGATCGGTCGTCGGGTTCAATTTTCTGCGTGAATTGGATCCGGTGCGGGCCGTCGGTCCTCTCGTCATCGATCCCGCCGCGCAGGGCCACGGCATGGGGCGGCTTCTGATGGACGCCGTCATGGAGCGCGCCAGGGGGGCGCGCAGCGTGCGGCTTGGCACCGCCGCCTACAATTTCCAGGCACTGCCGCTCTATGCCTCAGTCGGTTTCGAGGTGAAGGAGCCTTTGTTGTCGATGGTCGGCAAGCCGGACGGCGCGGCGCCCGTTTCAGGATACGATGTCCATCCCATGCAGGAGGCGGATTTTCGCGGCTGCGAGGCGTTGCACGAGCGCGTGCACGGATTATCCCGGGCCAACGAATTGCGCGATCAGTTTGTCGCGGGCACCGTCATCGTCGCCCTGCGCGACGGGAAAGTCG
>JAZFSB010000381.1:0-3934 GCA_036445935.1 Alphaproteobacteria bacterium
CTGCCCGCCATGATGGCGCGCACCCGGCGCAAAAGTTGTCTGATCTCGGTTTTCCTAGTCTTCGCCATTACCCCGTTCGGCCCCGGCGTCAGTCTCCATCAAGCCCGTAGGCCGTGTGCAGTGAGCGCAGCGCCAGCTCGGTATAGTCCTCGCCAATCAGGACGCTGACCTTGATTTCCGATGTCGAGATGACCTGAATGTTGATGCCCTTTTCCGCCAGGGCGGTGAACATGCGCTGGGCGACGCCGGCATGGCTGCGCATGCCGACCCCGATGACCGAAACCTTGACCACGTTCGAATCCGCGATCAGCCGCTCATAGCCGAGCTCTTCGCGCCGGTCTTCCAGAATTTGCCGGGCGCGGTCGAAATCCGCCTTGGTCACGGTGAAGGTCATGTCGGTCGACTTGCCATCCTCGGACACGTTCTGGACAATCATGTCGACATTGACGCTGGCATCCGATAGCGGTCCGAAAATAGCAGCCGCGACGCCGGGCTGATCGGCAACCCTGATCAGGGTGATCTTGGCTTCGTCCTTGCTGTAAGCGATGCCGCTGACGACTTCCTTTTCCACGATTTCATCCTCATCGACGACGAGCGTTCCGGGTGCATCGGAAAACGATGACCGCACCTGGATACGAACGCCATGGTTCATGGCCAATTCGACTGAACGCGTTTGCAGCACCTTGGCGCCGAGCGACGCCATTTCTAGCATTTCCTCGTAGGTGATGCGGTCTAGCTTGCGCGCGCGCTCGACGATGCGCGGGTCGCTGGTGAAGACCCCCTCGACATCGGTGTAGATGTCGCAGCGCTCGGCCCCGAGTGCCGCGGCAAGCGCCACCGCCGAGGTATCCGATCCGCCCCGGCCCAGCGTGGTTACGCGATTGTCGGACCCCAACCCCTGAAAGCCCGCCACCACGGCGACCTGGCCGCTATCCATGCGGCTGATCAGCGTATCCGCGTCGATGCCCGTGATACGCGCCTTGCCGTGTGCATCGTCTGTGCGAATTGGTATTTGCCAGCCAAGCCACGATCGCGCATCGACCCCGGCATGCTGTAGCGCCAGCGCCATCAGCCCGCTGGTGACCTGTTCACCGGCGGCGACCACGGTGTCGTATTCGCGCGCATCGTGCAGCGGCGAAATTTCGATCGCGGATTCGACCAGCTCATTGGTTTCGCCCGCCATGGCGGATACCACGACCGCGACCTGGTTACCGGCATCGACCTCGGCCTTGACCCGCGCCGCGGCCATCCTGATCCGGTCTGGATCGGCGAGCGAGGTGCCGCCGAATTTTTGCACGATACGCGCCATGTTCCTGCCCTGAACGAATTCGCGCCGCCCGTGGATGCTGGTCATCGGGGCCGGTCATCGGGTTTGCTCTGATTCGGACTTCCGCTGAATCCGGCGTGCGGCGGGCGCTTTCATACTCTATATCGGTTGAATTAGGCAAGGCATCACTGCAATCGCCTGTCGGAGGAGGACAAATTGACGGAGCAGAGCAAGGCCGGAGAACCGGCGGGGACCGTCGATGACGATGAGGTGGCGCGGTTTTCCGCGTTGGCCGAGGCGTGGTGGGACCCGGATGGCGACTTCGCTCCGCTGCACCGCTTCAACCCGGTCAGGCTGGGCTATATCCGGGACAGGCTGTGTACGCATTTCGGGCGGGGCGGGGGTAATCTGCGCCCGTTCGAGGGGCTTGAGATGCTCGATGTTGGCTGTGGCGGTGGGCTGATCGCCGAACCCCTGGCGCGACTCGGTGCGAGCGTCACCGGCATCGACGCGTCGGCGCGCAATATCGCCGTCGCCGCCGCCCATGCCGGCGAGATGGGCTTGACCATCGAATACCGGGAAACCACGGCCGAGGCGCTGGCCGCAACCGGCGCGCGCTTCGACGTGGTGCTGGCGCTGGAAATCGTCGAGCATGTTGCCGATATCGGCCTTTTTCTTGATAGCTGCGCGGCGCTGATGCGTCCCGACGGCGCCTTGGTGCTGGCGACGCTCAACCGGACGCCCAAATCGTTCCTGTTCGCCATCGTCGGCGGGGAATACGTGCTGCGCTGGCTGCCGCGCGGCACCCATAGCTGGGAAAAATTCGTCCGTCCGTCGGAAATCGCCGACGGGCTGGCGCGCGGCGGCCTGGCGATCGACGACATTACCGGCGTCACCTATCACCCGCTTGCCGGCGACTGGCGGCTCGGCCGCGACGTCGCGGTCAACTACATGTTGTTGGCGAAATCACGCGATGGAAAAGAATAACCGGCACCAGCCCGCTCCCCCACCCGGCCACCCCGAGCGTACGATCCCGTGGGTGGCCGGGTGGGGGAGCGGGCTGGTGCCGTTTCCGCGTGAGCGGAAAATCATTTACCTTTAGGCGTCGTGGCCCTGCACCCAGGGGATACGCTGGCAGTCGATGCCCTCGTCACTGAGGGTTTCGGCCTCGGCTTCGGTAGCCTCGCCGTAAATGTTGCGCTTCTCGGACTCGCCGTAATGCATCTTGCGCGCTTCCTCGGGGAAATGTTCGCCGACATTGTCGCAGTTCGTCTCGACCTGTTGGCGCAGTTCGCGCAGCGCTGACATATAGGCGGCAGGGCCGGACGCATGGGTGAGCTTGCCGTCGCCTTTCTTTTTCGTGCCGGAAACGGACGGCGCCATCAGCGCCTTGGAAACCTTGGAGTCGCCGCAGGCCGGACATAAAACCTTGCGCGCCTTGCGCTGCCTGTCATAGGCCTCGCTGGACGGGAACCACGCCTCGAAACCGTGGTCGTTGCCGCATGTCAGATCATAAACGATCATGGTCGCCACATTGTTGAAAGCACTAACCCTCAACCCGATAAGATGATGCGCTGTTATTGTCAATCAAGGATTAAAAGTCGGTTCGGGCGATGACGGAGAACCCTCAACGCGCCACGCCATCCCGCTGGATTGCCCGGTTTGCGTCGCTGATCGCACCGGGCGGCGCGGTGCTGGACGTGGCCTGTGGCACGGGGCGACACGCGGACCTGTTGCGCGGCCTCGGTTACACGGTGACGGCCATCGACCGCGATATTTCCCGGCTCGGTCCGCTCGCCGACGATCCCGGCGTCGAGGTTCTTGAAACCGATCTGGAAGACGGCGGCCCGTGGCCGTTGGGGGCGCGGCGCTTTGCCGGCGTGGTGGTCGCCAATTACCTGCACCGGCCGCTATTGCCGGCCCTGATCGACGCCGTGGATGAAGGCGGGGTGTTGATCTACGAGACCTTCGCCGCCGGCAACGAACAATTCGGCCGGCCGTCCAACCCGGACTTTCTGCTGCGCCCCGGCGAATTGCTGGCCGCCGTCGCGGGTGAGCTTACGGTGATCGCCTATGAGTGCGGCGCGGTCGATGTCCCCAATCCGGCGGTCATCCAGCGCATCTGCGCCCGGCGCGGCGACGCACCGGCGGTGTTGAACGCATGACCGTTCGCATCGCGCATCTCATTGAGGCTCCGGGCGCCGCGCAGGCGTTGGCGCAATGGTTCGCCAATGAATGGGCGCCCTGGTACGGGCCGGATGGGGACGGGGACGCGGCGGTCGATCTGGCCGCCTGCGCCGATACCGCCCGTCTGCCGCTATGTCTGGTCGCGCTGGATGAAGACGGAACGGTCATCGGCACGGCGTCGTTACGGACCGAGTCGGTAGGGAGCGAACTTGGCGTCGGACCGTGGCTCGCCGCGCTTCTGGTCAGGCGCGACCGGCGGGGCGAAGGCATCGGTGGAGCCCTGGTGAACGGGGTCGTCGATGAAGCGCGCCGGCTGGGATTCGATGCAATCTACAGCTCCATGGCGTCGGTCGAGGAAACCCCCGGCGGACTGGCATGGGAGCGCATCGGCGCCGCCCGGTCGCTGCGCGGCGATGTCTCGGTGTTTCGTCTGGATCTGGAAGGTTAGTCGCCGACTGCGGCTCAGGCGGTGCCGGCCAG
>JAZFSB010000382.1:0-3062 GCA_036445935.1 Alphaproteobacteria bacterium
TTGCCACCATGCAGGTGCGCGGGGCGCCGCTAATCGGGGCGACTGCCGCCTATGGCATGGCGCTCGCCATGGGTCGCGATGCTTCCGACGCGGCGCTGAAGGCGGCCAGCGCGACCTTGATCGCCACTCGGCCGACGGCGGTCAACCTGCGCTGGGCGCTGGACGATATGGGCCGCCATCTCGCCCCGCTCGCCCCCGCTGACCGGCCGGCGGCGGCCTATGCGCGGGCGGCGGCGATCTGCGACGAGGACGTCGCCGTCTGCCGCGCCATCGGCGAACATGGCGCGGCGCTGATCAGGGCGGCGTGGGAAGCGAACGGGCGGACCCACCCGGTCAACGTGATGACCCATTGCAACGCCGGCTGGCTCGGCACCGTCGATTGGGGCACCGCGACGGCGCCGATCTATATCGCCCATGACGAAGGCATCCCGATTCATGTCTGGGTCGACGAAACCCGGCCGCGCAACCAGGGCGCCGGGCTGACCGCGTGGGAGCTTGGCGGGCATGGCGTGCCGCACACGGTGATCGTCGATAATGCCGGCGGCCATGTGATGCAGCACGGGTTGGCCGATATGCTGATCACCGGCACCGACCGCACCACGGCGGCGGGCGATGTCGCCAACAAGATCGGCACCTATCTGAAGGCGCTGGCGGCGTCGGACAACGATGTGCCGTTCTATGTCGCCCTGCCCGGCCCGACCATCGACTGGTCGATCGCCGACGGGGTGCGCGACATCCCGATAGAGGAACGCGGCCCGGAAGAGGTCACCCATATCGCCGGGCGCGCGCCGGATGGCGGCATAACCACCGTGCAGCTCACACCGGACGGCAGCCCGGCCCGCAACTTCGCCTTCGACGTGACCCCGGCGCGGCTGGTCACCGGCCTGATCACCGAGCGCGGAATCTGCGCGGCATCACGCAGCGGTCTGCGCGAGCTCTATCCCGAGCACTCCGACAAATAAAAAGGCCCCGGGCGGGAAGCCCGGGGCCTTGATGGTAACGTGGTTGATCCGGATCAGCCGACGTTCTGACCGAAAAGATCGAGAGTGCGCCCGTGCGCCCGTTCGCAGGCGCCCTGATTGTAGCTGTCGCGCTCATCGCAGCAGAATCCATGGCCGGCATCGTCATAGACGAAGCACGGGATATCGGACTGCGCCTCCTTGATTTCGGCTACCTGGGACAGCGGGATGCCCGCGTCCTTATCGCCGAAATTGAAGATCACCGGGCAGTTCGGCGTATCGGTGCGCTTGGCGTGGATGCCGCCGCCATAGAAGGTAGAGGCCGCCGACAGGCCCGAGCAGTTGCACGCGGCCAGCCAGCTCACCATGCCGCCGAAGCAATAGCCGACGATGCCGACCTTGCCGGACTTCGACGCTTCGTCGATCGCGGCCTGGACGTCGTTGATGATGCCGTCGTCCTTGAGCGCGCCACGCGTGTCGCGACCCTTGCCGAAATCTTCCTGGCCGTAGCCGAGGTCAAGATCCTTCTCGACGCGGTCGAACAGAGCCGGCGCGATGGCGACATAGCCCTGCTTGGCATACATTTCGCACACGTTCTTGACGTGGCTGTTGACGCCGAAAATTTCCTGAATGACAACGACCGCGCCCTTGGCGGCGCCCGACGGTTCGGCCTTGTAGGCGCCGAGCGAATGGCCGTCACCGGTCGTCAGTTCAATCTTGCTTCCCATGGTCTTGCTCTCCCTTTTCTGTCGGATTTCTATCGCCTGTTCCGAACGTGTTGTATACGCAGACGCCAAAACGCGCAATCCGGGGCAGTGACATCGCATCGCAAAAGAAATTCGTGAAGCCCTGAGCGAAGCCAGCGCCGTAAATATGTGGCGGCGGCGCTACCGCGCGGGTGGTTGGGCGAGGGAGCCGGCCGGTTCCTACCAACCCGACAAGACTTTAACGGCGTTCGATCAACAGTTTCTTGATTTCGCCGATTGCCTGGCCGGGATTGAGGTGCTTGGGGCAGGTGTTGGTGCAGTTCATGATGGTATGGCAGCGGAACAGCCGGAACGGATCTTCCAGCGCATCCAACCGCTCGCCGGTGTCTTCATCGCGCGTATCGGCGATCCAGCGATAGGCCTGCAACAAGGTGGCCGGACCGAGATAGCGGTCTGAGTTCCACCAGTAGCTCGGGCAACTGGTCGAGCAGCTGAAGCACAGTACGCATTCCCACATGCCGTCCAGCTTGGCGCGTTCTTCCGGGCTTTGCAGCCGTTCGCTGTCGGGCGGCGGCGGCGTCTTGGTCTTGAGCCAGGGCTCGGTCGAGGCGTATTGCGCGTAGGCATTATTGAGGTCGGGCACCAGATCCTTCACCACCTCCAGATGCGGCAGCGGATAGATCTTGGCGTCGCCCTTTATTTCCTTGATATCCTTGATGCAGGACAGCGTGTTGATGCCGTCGACATTCATCGCGCACGATCCGCAAACGCCTTCGCGGCACGAACGCCGGAAAGTCAGCGTTGGGTCTATCTCGTTCTAGATCTTGATCAGCGCGTCGAGAACCATCGGCCCGCAGGTGTCGAGATCGACCTCGTAGGTGTCTGTACGGGGATTTTCGCCGGAGTCCGGATCCCAGCGATAGACCTTGAAGGTCTTGAGCCGGGTGGCCCCTTCGGGCGCCTTGTGCGCCTTGCCCTTGCCGATCTTGGAGTTCTTCGGCAGCGTAAATTCAACCATCGTGCGTGCCTCGCGATTCTCTAACTGCGATCCTGATCAATAGACCCGTGCCTTGGGCGGCACGGCTTCGACGTCATCGGTGAGTGTGTTTTGATGCACCGGACGGTAATCGAACCGGGTTTTGCCATCATCGTCGATCCAGACGACGGTGTGTTTCATCCAGTTGTCGTCGTCCCGCTCGGGATAATCCTCGCGCGAATGACCACCGCGGCTTTCTGTACGGTTGAGCGCGCCGTCCAGGCTGACCACCGCCTGGATAAGCAGATTGTCGAATTCCAGCGTCTCGGCCAGATCCGAGTTCCATATCATCGAGCGGTCGTGAACCTTGAGATCATCCTTCCTGGCCCAGATATCGGCCAGTTTTTTCTTGCCTTCTTC
>JAZFSB010000383.1:0-6460 GCA_036445935.1 Alphaproteobacteria bacterium
CCCGCGCCGCGGCGTCGGTAACGCGGACCTTTCGTACCGCGCGCCAGTCGATGGCGCCGATCGAGGGGCGTGGCGCGGTTGCCGAGTGGGACCGGCGGCTCGAAATGCTGACGCTGACGACGGCAACCCAGATGCCGCATATCGTGCGCTCCGGTTTGTCCGAGTGCCTGGGGCTGGACGAAGGCCAGATCAGGGTTATCGCCCCCGATGTCGGTGGCGGTTTCGGTTACAAGGGCATCCTGCTGGCGGAAGAGGTGGCGTTGTCGTGGATCGCGATCAGGACCGGCCATCCGGTTTGCTGGATCGAGGACCGGCGCGAACAACTGACGGCGAACGCCAACTGCCGCGAACATCATTATGAGATTACCGCTTATGCCGCGGCCGACGGGCGGCTGCTCGCCGTCGAGTGCGAGGCGACCGTCGATGCCGGCGCCTATTCCGCCTATCCGTTTTCGGCCTGTCTCGAAGCCGCCCAGGTGGCGAGCATTCTGCCCGGGCCTTACGACTTTCCCGGTTTTCGCTGCCGCACCTGGTCGTCGGCCACGAACAAGCCGCCCATCCTGCCCTACCGGGGCGTGGCCCGGACCGGCGTGTGTTTCGCGCTCGAAACCCTGCTCGATCCACTGGCGCGCAAGCTCGGCATCGAGCCGCATGAGGTGCGCCGGCGCAATCTGGCGGGGCCCGAGCGCATGCCCTTCGACAACGTTACGGGCAAGCATTTCGATTCCGGCGACTATCCGCGATGCCTCGAACGCGCGGTGGCCGCGATCGATGTTCCGGCGGTGCGCACGCGCCAGGCGGCGGGAGAACCCGACGGGCGACGCATCGGCGTCGGCTTCGCGATCTTTTGCGAACAGGCCGCGCACGGCACCTCGGTTTACGCCGGCTGGGGCATCCCGATGGTTCCGGGCTTCGAACAGGCGACGGTGCGGATGACGCCGGATGGCGGTCTTGAAGTCAGGGTCGGGGTTCACTCGCATGGGCAAAGCCTTGAAACCACCCTCGCTCAGATCGCCAACGAGATCCTCGGGGTCGATGTTGGCGCGGTCAAGCTGGTCCATGGCGACACCGCCACGACGCCCTATTCGACCGGCACCTGGGGGTCGCGCTGCGCGGTCATGGCGGGCGGCGCGGTTGCCGCCGCCTGTGAGACTCTGGCCGGGCGGATTTGCCGCATTGGCGCGCATCTGCTGCAAAGCGAAACCGCCGAGGTGGCGCTGGCGGACGGCGAGGTGAGAGGGCCGAAGGGCGCCGTGTCGATCGGGGACGTCAGCCGGACCTGGTATCGCCGCCCCCAGGACCTGCCGCCGGAAGTTGAGCCCGAAGGGCTTGAGGTGACCCAGGGCTATAAGCCGGTGCGCGACAGCGGGACGTTCTCATACGCCGCGCATGCCTGTGTCGTCGCCGTCGATACCGATATCGGGGCGGTCGAGATGCTTGACTACGTGATCGTCGAGGATGGCGGTGTGCTGATCAACCCGATGGTCGTCGACGGGCAGGTGCTGGGCGGGACGGCGCAGGGCATCGGCACCGCCTTATTCGAAGAAATGCCCTATGACACCAACGGCCAGCCGCTCGCGAACACCCTTGCCGAATACCTGCTTCCGGGCGCCTGCGACATGCCGACGATCCGGATCGATCATATGGAGACACCGTCGCCCTATACAAGGTTCGGCCAGAAGGGGCTGGGCGAAGGCGGCGCGATCGGCCCGCCGGCCGCCATCGCCAACGCGGTCAACGACGCCTTGGCCGACCTCGGCGTGACGGTGGACCGGCTGCCGATCACGCCGGAGCGGCTGTTCGAGCTGATCCAGGCCGCGAAGGCGCGGGCGACATGATGCCGGCGGATCGACATGCGTTGGAAAAGCTGCTGGCGGTGAGACCGGCCTGGGCGGGCGTGCCCTTGGCGGCCGACGCCGTCGGCCTGGAGGGGGCTACGCTGCTCCATTGCGGGCCACCCGCCGATCCCCCGCATGATCTGGTCAGGCCGACTGTGCATTCCGCCGCCGTCGCCTGCGTGTTCGAGGGCTGGGCGAGCAATTTCGATGAGGCCGACGCGCTGATCGCATCGGGCGACGTCCGTTTCGAACCCGAGCAGAACCGTAATGTGGCGACCCCGATGGCGGCGGTCGTGTCGCCGTCGATGCGGCTTCTCAAATTCGTCGATTTGGACGATCCAGGCCGCCGCGCCTTCGCGCCGCTTAACGGTGGCGGCACGGGGGCCGCGCCGGCGCCCCGCTATGGCCGCAAGACAATGGAAGCGCTCGACCTTGTCCGTTTTCTGAATGACGAGGTTGCCGACGCGATCGCGCCGGCGTCGGCCGAGCCCATTCCCTGGCTGCCGATAATCGATGACGCCCTGATCGGGGGGGACGACGGTCACCTGCGCCATCTGGCCGCGCACGGGATGCTCGTGGCGATGCTTCGCGAACGGTTGGGGTCCGGTTTTGCCGGTGGCAGGAGCGATGCGTTCATCGCCGAATGGCCGATCTTTCACCTGAACTTCTGGATGGCGGGATCGCGCTGCGTTCTGGCGGCCGCGGCCGGGGTCGAGGGCAGCAGCATCATTACCGCCTTCGGCGGCAACGGCGACCGCTTCGGGCTTCAGGTCGGCGGGCTGCCGGGCCGCTGGTTCACCGTCGAGGCCACACCGCCGCGGGGCCGGCTGCGCCCGCCGCATACGCCGGCAAGCTGCGTCGGCGCCTATGGCGACAGCGCGCTTGCCGAAGCGCTGGGGCTCGGCGCCATGGCGCAGTCCTATTGCCCCGACATGCAGGCGCTGCACAAGGATTTCACCCCCGGCGATATACTGGAGCTGCCGGCAAAACTGCTGATGGGGGCGCACCCGGCCTTGCCGAAGTCCCGGGCTCGTGTAGGGCTGTCCGCGCGCGCGGTGGTGGAGGCCGGTATCACCCCGGTGGTTGAGCTTGGCATCGTGGATGCGGCGGGGCTGGACGGTGGGCTTGGCGCCGGCATATATCGTCCGCCGATCGCCCCGTTCGTGGCCGCGTGCGCCGCGCTGGATGGCGGGTGAGGGAATTGTGGGATAATCTCCCCAAAATGATGAGGATGGAATGACGGATCAGAGCCTGCGTGGTTTTCTTGAAATGGTTGAACGGGATTTTCCGGCGGATTTCGTTCGCATAACCGACCCCGTGCGACGCGAACTGGATATCACCTCGATGGTGTTCGAGGTTGAGCGCGGCGGCAAAAGCCCCGTCCTGCTGTTCGAAAACGTGGAGGGCTTCGATCAGCCCGTCGTCACCAATGTCGCGGGCAATCGGCGGCTGCTGGCGGCGGGGATGGGCGTTGCGCCGGACGACCTGCCGCTTGCCTATCGCGAACGGTGCCAGAACTACCAGCCGGTGGAACTCGTCGGCGATGCGCCGTGGCAGGATGTCGTGCTGGAAGGCGACGACGTCGATCTCACGCGCCTGCCCATTCCGTTGCATTTTCAGGTCGATGCCGCGCCCTATATCACCGCCGGGCAGATAACCGCGCGGGATCCCGAAACAGGCGTCGATACGGTCGGTTTCCACCGCCTGATGCTCAAGGGAAAGAACCGGCTCGGCCTGTCGCTGCACTCGCGGCGCCGCATGTACGAATTTCACCGCCGCGCCGAGGCGCGTGGCGAAGCGCTGCCGGCGACCATCACGCTGGGGACCCACCCGATCCATTACATGGGCTCGATGGCCTATCACTTCCCGCCCGGCGTCCGGAAGTACGAGATCATCGGCGCGCTGTTCGGCGAACCCTACCGGGTGGCGCGCTCGGGCACGGCCGACATCGAAGTGCCGGCCGGCGCCGAGATCGTAATCGAAGGCGAAATCCTCGCCGATACCAGAGAGCCCGAGGGACCGTTCGGCGAGTTCACCGGCTACGCGTCGTACCGCTCCACGGAAAACGTGTTCGTCGCCAAGCGGATCCAGATGCGGAGCGACGCGATTTTTCACAGCGTCGCCTCCGGCACGGCGGGCGATCACATCCTGGTATCGTCGATCAGCCGCGAGGCCGAAATCCTGAATGCATTGCGCCGCAATCTGCCCAACGTGCTTTCCGTCCATGTGCCGCTTTGTACGGTCGGCGCCTTGATGGCCATCGTGTCGATCAAGAAGACCGCGGAAGGCCAGCCGAAGCAGGCGATCATGGCGGCGCTGGGCACCGAGTTCTATGTCAAGACGGTGATCGTGGTGGATGAGGATGTCGATATCTTCGACCTGTCCGACGTCATGTGGGCGGTGATGACCCGAACCCGCGCCGATCGTGACATCACCTTCATTCACGGCGCGATGGGGGCGATCCTCGACCCAACGTCGGATCCGGAGGATCACACCCTGACCAAGGTCGGGATCGATGCGACCAAGCCCACCGGGCGGGATTTCGCCGAACGGCTGGTTATCAGCGACGAACAGCGCAGCCGCGTCCGCGGCATTCTCGAACGCGCGGGCGTCAAGCTATAATACCCGCGACGGCATTGTCCTGTATGGACGCCCCCGGTATTGCAAGGAGAAAAGTGCGGCATTAGGTAGCAAACGCACCTAGGCCGGGAAATTTTCGTATTTGAGCCGAAAATAGCCCCCAACTCGCCCGATAACTCATTGTTATCGTGCGGTATTTCCTCCAAATCCCCTGCTTGACGGAACAGGGAAGTTCAACGCCGCATCAGGGATAAATGCCGTGGATTCAATTTTTACGCCTTACAGCTAACCCACCGCGGCGCTGCCGACGCCCGCCACGTCGTCACCGGGATTTACAATGAACGCTTCACCCCGCGTGAAGAAATCGCGGATCAGGGCAACGAAGCGCTCGGGCTGGTCGACCTCGATGTTGTGACCGGCATCGAAAACATAGATCAGCTTGGCATTCGGGATCTCGCGCTTGAGCAGCTGGCCACTTTCCGGCGGCATCATACCGTCCGCGGTGCCCTGGAGAACCAGGGTCTGGCAGTCGATCTCGCCGAGGCGGGCGACCAGCTCTTCATCGAAACCGACCGAGTTGTGATAGTAATTTGCCGAGCCGCGGCTTTCGGCGAGCTGTTCGGCGGATTTTTCACCAGGTGGGATGCGTTCCGGATGGGCAAACATCCGGCGGCGCATCTCCTCGGCATCGCCCGGCGGCTTGGGCGGGATGTGCTTGGGGCGGAACCCGGATGGACATTGCGGCACCAGGAAACCCGTCTTGTCGAGATGGCGGGTGGCGAACCAGACGGACAGGAACCCGCCGAACGACTGGCCGATCACGTCGCATGGCTCGCCGATCACCTTGTCAACTAACTCGGCGGCAAGATCCGCCAGCGCCGGCATGGTGTTCACGCCCTCATGGGTCGGCGTGGAATCAAAACCCGGCGCAACCATCATGTAGATACGGTGATCCGTTGCAAGCTCATCGAGCGCATAGGTGAAGCGGATGCCGCCCGCGCTGTGAAAATACAGCACGGGCGGCCCATCGCCTGCTACGTGGTAGGTCACCGGACCGCTGGACAGGTCGATGGTCTTACACTCGAACGCTTCGCCCGCTCGTCCTTCTTTCTTCATCTTGATCTCCTGTCCTTGGTCCGGTGCACGCTGTTTCCTGGCTATTTCTTCTTTCCGCGCAAAACCTTGCGGAAAACCTTCGTCAGCCGGCCGGTGTTTTTTAAACTCCAGCCATATGACAGCTCGTGGATCTTCTTGCCCTGTACATATTTGTGCATGTCGGTTCCCTTGGTCGTAATGAGCGAATAGCCACGCACTTTATGGATCGCTTTCTGCCCTTCGTCGGAGACTACCCAGTAGCCCCAGAGTTTGGCGACGTTGGGATGCTTCGCGTCTTTGACGATGTAGGCGGCGCGGGCGCTGAGAATGATGACATCCAGATCAGGATGCTTTACCGGCGCGCCCTTCCTGATTTCGGCCCAGGCGTCGGTGCCGATGCCAATGGCAAATTCACCACCGACGACCCGCGAGCGGACGTCCGGATAGCGCGGCAGCAGTTTCATCTGCTGTTTTTTGATCAAAGTGTTCAGAAAGCCGACTGCCTTTTTTTCGCCGTAGGCGTACGAAAAATTTACCCAGGGCGACGGTGACCGGGGCGCCGCGATTTTACCCTTCCATTTGGGGTCGAGCAGGTCGTCGTAGGTCTTTGGCTCGTCGCCCGGCTTCACCAGATTGGTGTTGATGGTCACCAGGGTCAGATAGCTGTCATGGGTCTTGATGCCGTAATCGCCGACCTGCAGATTGGCCGGCAGGCCAAATTCCTTGGCCCAGGCGAACTTGATTATCGAGCCGGTCTGGACCAGCGCCCGGGGGCTCGACGTCCAGAACAGATCGAGTCCGGTCGGCACGCCATTCTTGAGCGCACGCGCAACCTCGACCCGTTTGCGCGTATGGCGCCCGCCGGTCTGGTTCAGTTTGATGTTGGTGCCGTAAAAGGCATTGAAGGATTTGTTGATGGTGGCGACTTTTCTCGGATTCATCGTCGT
>JAZFSB010000384.1:0-10479 GCA_036445935.1 Alphaproteobacteria bacterium
AGGAGCTTGAGGTGCGCGACGCGCATCTTGAGACAGCGCCCAACCTGAAAATCGTGCAGAATTTCCGCACCGACATGCGCAATGTCGATGTCGAGGCCTGCGAACGCCGCGGAATTCCTGTGCTGCCATTCCAGCGCAACGTCAATATCGCGGTTGGCGAACACGCGTTTGCGCTCATGATGGCGCTGGGCAAGCGGCTGGCCGAGACCAACAAGCTGATGACCATCGAAGCGCTGCAGGCAAAGGGTTTCCCGTCGCGGGTCTTCGATCGTCGTCACACCGCCAATTCCAACTGGGCGCGGATTTCCGAGATCAAGAACATGCGGGGCTCGACGCTCGGCATCGTCGGGTTGGGCTCGGTCGGACGCGAGGTCGCGCGCTGGGCCGCCGCCTTCGGGATGAACATCATCTACAACCAGCGCAACCAGCTGGGGCCTGAGCTCGAAGCCGAGTTCAAGGCGCGCTTCGTCACGCTGAACGAGCTGTTTACCCAGTCCGATTTCATCAGCCTGCATGTGCCGCTTGGCCCCACCTCCAAGGGCTTGATCGGGGCCGAGCAGTTTGCCTGCATCAAGCCGGGCGCCATCCTGGTCGATATCGCGCGCGCCGACCTGATCGATCAGGATGCGCTGATCGCCGCGATCCAGGCCGGCAAGCTGGGCGGGCTGGGCATGGATGTGCATTACCAGGAGCCGGGTGACGCGCACCCCGTCCTGCTTGATTTCGAGCGCGCCATCCTGAGCCCGCACACCGCTATCGGCAGCCGCGTCAACGGCGCCGAGGACATGGAGCGCATGATTGCCAATCTGGCCGGTGCGCTGGGGTAAGGGGGGCTAGTGTCCTGGTTCGTTAACCGATTATTAGCCCTGTCCGCGCTATGCCAATAGGATTGTACGATTGCGCGGAGAACCACCATGTCCGATCCCAAGGTTACGACTTTTCTGGCAACCGATGAGAACACCGACGGCTGGCGGCTCGAGGAGATTCTCCGGGTCATCCAGCACGACATAGTTCGGCGTATGCAAAAGATTACCGGCGACTCCCGTCCCGAGGCCCGCGCCGTGCTCAATAACAATATCGCGATCCTTGGCAATCTCTCGGACTGTATCGCCCGCGCCGAGGACTCGACTCAGCTGCTCGACCGCGCCTTTGGCCCCCACAAGGACGGCGAACCCCGAATCGGCGTTCTCTAGGCCCCTTTTCAGCGGTCCCGTTCCGCGCCATCCTCTCTCCCTTCACCCGAAGGGAGATCGTGACCGTGACTTATCGTTTCGCCGCCTCGGCTACCGCCGCCGCCACACCCGTCATTCCGATCGAGACCGCCGTGTTCGACGCCTGGCTAAAGACCCAGGGTGCTCCAATGCGGCGCTGGGTGAAAAGCGCGGGCTTCACCGCCAAGCCGGGTGAGATCAGCCTGGTCGCGGGCAAGAATGGCGCGCTGTCGGCGGTGCTGCTCGGGCTCGACGATCACCAGGGGCTCTGGTCATACGCCGGCTTGCCCACGCGGCTGCCGGCTGGACGCTATCGTATTGACGCGGTGCTTGATAAGGGGGGCGCGACCGCGGCCGCGCTCGGCTGGGCGCTCGGCTGTTATCGTTTTGATCGCTACAAGAGCAGCCCTAAAAAATCCGCTGTGACGGTTCTGGTTTGGCCGCGCAATTGCGATCGTGGCGCGGTCAAGCGTACGGCGGACGCGACCACTTTGGTGCGTGACCTGATCAATGTGCCGGCGGCCGACATGGGACCGGCCGAACTTGCCACCGCTGGCCGGCGGCTGGCCCGCCAGCACAAGGCGCGCTGCCGGGTGATCGTTGGCGACGCCCTGCTCAAGAACAACTACCCCACCATCCATGCCGTCGGCCGCGCCAGCACCCGCGCGCCCCGGCTGATCGACATCACCTGGGGACGGCGCGCGGCGCCCCGCGTCACGCTGGTGGGCAAGGGAGTGTGTTTCGACACGGGCGGGCTCGATCTCAAGGGCGCCCAGGGCATGTTGCGCATGAAGAAGGACATGGGCGGGGCGGCCCATGTGCTGGGGCTGGCTCACATGATCATGGACGCCGGGCTCGACGTGCGGCTGCGCGTGCTGGTGGCCGCGGTGGAGAATTCGGTTTCCGGCAATGCGTACCGTCCGTCGGACGTGATTCGCACGCGCAAGGGCATTACGGTCGAGGTCGGCAATACGGATGCCGAGGGTAGATTGGTGATGTGCGATGCGCTGGCGGAAGCCGACCGCGAAAACCCGGCGCTGCTGGCCGATTTTGCCACTTTGACAGGTGCCGCGCGAGTTTCGGTCGGCCCCGAGATCTCGGCGCTGTTCTGCAATAACGACAAGCTTGCCGCCGATATCGAGGTCTCCGCCGAAGAGGCCGCCGATCCGGTCTGGCGTCTGCCGCTCTACCGCCCCTATCGCCGGCTGCTCGACAGCAAGGTGGCGGACATCAACAATGTCTCCGATGGTGGACCGGGCGCGATTACGGCGGCGCTCTATCTTGAGGAATTCGTCAGCGACACGACGCCGTGGGCGCATTTCGACATCATGGGGTGGAACGCCCGCGCCCGGCCTGGTCGCCCCGTCGGCGGCGAGGCGATGGGCATGCGCACGCTATTCGACGTGATCGTGCGCCGCTTCGCCAAGACCCGGCGCAAGCGCTGAGCACCAATCACCAAATTTGCGCTTCCTTATCCGAATCAAATCAGGTTTAATCAGCAAACTATCACGCTACCGAAACGAATTTGCCATGGCCCTTGATCTTGGAACGCAGCAGGCGCTTCGCCTTTGGCATCGGGCATTGTCCGACAGCGTACGGCGTGACGCGCCGGACCTGTCAGCACGTCAGATGGCGATCATGATGACAGTCTATATGGATAGCGGGCCGCATACCGTGCGCGGGCTCTCGGCTGGGCTCAACATCTCCAAGCCGGCGGTGACGCGGGCGCTGGATAGGCTTGGCGAGCTGGATTTCGTACGCCGGATGAAGGATCCCGACGATAAGCGAAGCGTATTGCTGCGCCCTTCGGTGCCGGGTTCGGTATTCCTGACCGACTTCGCCGAATTGATCGTCAAGGCGAGCAAAACTTCTGATTAGATCATTTTCCGCTCACGCGGAAACGGCACCGGCCCGCATTCACGTCGAAACCGAGTCCTGTTCCACGACCTCGATATCGAAGGCGGCGGCGATCAGCGCCTTGGTGTAGGGCTCGCGCGGGGCCTCGAATATCTGTTTGGCGTTGCCCTGTTCGACCACCTTGCCATCCCGCATGACGATCACCTCGTCGGACAGCGCGCGCACCACCTTGAGATCGTGGCTGATGAACAGGTAGGCGAGCCCGTGCTGATTTTGCAGGTCGCGCAACAGATCGACGATCTGCGCCTGCACCGACATGTCGAGCGCCGATGTTGGTTCATCCAGCACCACGAAGCGCGGCTTCAGCACCATGACGCGGGCGATGGCGACGCGCTGGCGCTGGCCGCCGGAAAATTCGTGCGGATAGCGGTTCTGGGTATCGGGATCCAGCCCGACCTCGACCAGCGCGTCGGCGACGATCTTGCGCCGATCGTCGCTGCTGGTCTCCGGCCTGTGGACCAGCAGCCCTTCCTCGATGATCTGGCCGACCGACATGCGCGGGCTGAGCGACCCGTACGGGTCCTGGAACACGATTTGCATTTCCGCCCTCAGCGGGCGCAGCTCCTTCCAGCCGAGCGTGTCGATATTGCGGCCCATATAGATGATCGGCCCGTCGCTCTGTTCCAGCCGCAGCAGGCCGAGCGCCAGCGTCGTCTTGCCCGAGCCGCTTTCCCCCACGACGCCGACGGTATGACCTTCGCGCACCGTTACCGATACGCCATCGACGGCCTTTACGTGATCGACCGTGCGCCGCATCACGCCACGTTTGATCGGAAACCAGACGCGCAGATTGTCGGCCTGCATCACGGTCGGCGCATCCACCGCGGGCACGATCGGATCGCCCTTGGGTTCGGCCGCCAACAGGTGTTTGGTGTAGCTGTGTTGCGGGTCGTCGAAAATTTCGGCGGTCACGCCCTGTTCGACGATTTTGCCCTCGGTCATCACGCAGACCCTGTCCGACACCTTGCGCACGATGCCTAGGTCGTGGGTGATCAACAGCACCGACATGCCGCGTTTTTGTTGCAGATCACGCAGTAGCGCCAGGATTTGCGCCTGGATGGTGACGTCGAGCGCGGTCGTCGGCTCGTCGGCGATCAGCAGTTCGGGGTCGTTGGCCAGCGCCATGGCAATCATCACGCGCTGGCGCTGGCCGCCCGATAGCTGGTGCGGATAGGCGCCCAGGCGGTTCGCGGCATCGGCCAGCCCGACCTGTTCAAGCAATTCCAGAATACGGGCGCGCGCGCCGTGGCGGTCGAGTTTCTTGTGCAGGAACAGGATCTCGCCGATCTGCTTTTCGATCGTGTGCAGCGGGTTGAGCGAGGTCATCGGCTCCTGGAAGATGATTCCGATGCGCGCGCCGCGGATATCGTGCAGCGCCTCGTCGTCCGCGCCGATCAGCTCTTGGTCCTGAAAGCGGATACTGCCGGCGGGATGCCAGGCCAGGGGATAGGGCAACAGTTGCAGCACCGAGAGCGCGGTGACCGACTTGCCGGAACCGCTTTCACCGACCAGCGCAACGGTCTCGCCCTTCATGATATCGAACGAGAGGCCGCGCACCGCCCTGACCTCGCGCGCATCGCGCCCGAATGACACCTTGAGTCCTTCGATGGTGAGCAGCGCACCCTGCCGGGGCCAGTATCTTCGTTCGCTCATGTCATCGTCTTGCGTGGGTCAAAGGCGTCGCGGATCGCTTCGCCGATAAAGATCAAAAGGCTGAGCATGACCGACAACACCAGGAAGGCGGTGATGCCCAGCCACGGCGCTTGCAGGTTGGCCTTGCCCTGCGCCAGCAATTCACCCAGCGAGGGCGAGCCCGGCGGCAGGCCGAAGCCCAGGAAATCGAGCGACGTCAGCGCCGTGATCGAGCCGATCAGCACGAACGGCAGCAAGGTAAGCGCCGCCGTCATGGCGTTGGGCAGCACATGGCGGCGCATGATGGTGGTGTTGTTGACGCCCAGCGCGCGCGCCGCCCGTATATAGTCGAAATTGCGCGTGCGCAGGAACTCGGCCCGCACCACGTCGATCAGCGCCATCCATTCAAACGCCAGCAGCAGTCCCAACAGCATCCAGAAACTCGGGGTGAAAATACTGGCCAGGATGATCAACAGGAACAGCCTGGGCATGCCGCCCCAGATTTCGATGAAACGCTGGAACAGAAGATCGGTCCAGCCGCCGAAATAGCCTTGCACCGCGCCCGCCGCGATTCCGACGATCGACGAGATGATGGTAAGTGTGAGACCAAACAGCACGGATATGCGGAAACCGTAGATCACCCGCGCCAGCACGTCGCGCGCCTGATCATCGGTACCGAGCAGGTTTTCCGCGTCGGGCGGCGAAGGCGCTGGCCGCTTGAGGGCGAAATTGACCGTCGCATAGCTGTAGCGCACCGGCGGCCAGATGATTTGCCCACCCTTGGCTTTGATCAGCGCCTGCACGTCCGCCTCCCGGTATTCCGCCTCGGTCAGGAAGTCGCCGCCGAATGTGGTTTCCGGATAGGTCTTGAAGACCGGGAAATAATAAGTGCTGTCATAGGTGACCAGCAGCGGCTTGTCGTTGGCGATGAAGTCGGCGCCCAGGCAGGTGACGAACAGCACCATGAATATCCAGAACGACCAGTAGCCACGCTTGTTGAGACGGAAATTCCGCAGACGCCGCGCGGTTAGCGGCGTGATCCGTCGGCCCAGGAATCTCGGTGCGCTTTGTTCAGACACCGCGCGCCTCGAAATCTATCCGGGGATCGATGATGGTGTAGGTCAGGTCGCCGACCAGCTTCATCACCAGCCCCAGCACGGTGAAGAAGAACAATGATGCGAACATGATCGGGTAGTCGCGCTTGATGATCGCCTCGTAGCCGAGCAGCCCCAGCCCGTCGAGCGAGAAGATGATTTCGATCAGCAGCGCGCCGGTGAACAGAATGCTGACGAAAGCCGAAGGAAACCCGGCGATCACGATCAGCATGGCGTTGCGGAATACGTGGCCATACAGCACTTGGTTCTGGGTCAGGCCTTTGGCCTTCGCGGTCAGCACATATTGCTGGTTGATCTGATCGAGGAACGAGTTCTTGGTCAGGAAGGTGAGGAACGCGAATGAGCCGATCACCAGCGCCGTAATCGGCAGCACCATGTGCCAGAGATAGTCGAGGATCTGGGCCCACCAGTTCATCTCGCTCCAGTTTTCCGACACCAGTCCGCGTAGCGGGAACCAGTTGAAATAGCTGCCGCCGGCGAACACCACCACCAGCAGCACCGCGAACAGAAAGCTGGGAATGGCGTTGCCAATGATGATCACGCCGCTGGTCCAGATGTCGAACCGCGTGCCGTCTGCCACCGCCTTGCGAATGCCGAGCGGAATAGAGATCAGATAGACCAGCAGCGTGGTCCAGATTCCCAGCGATATCGATACCGGCATCTTGGACAGCACCAGATCGATCACCGTTTCGTCGCGGAAATAGCTGGTGCCAAAATCGAACACCAAATAGGCGCCCATCATCTTGAGGAAGCGTTCGTGCAGCGGCTTGTCGAAGCCGAACTGTTTTTCCAGCTGTTTGATGAATTCGGGGTCGAGTCCCTGTGCGCCGCGATAGGCGTTGGCGGATCCCGCCGCCCCCGAACTTGCCTGGGCGGAAGCCCGCGCGCTCCTGCCGGCTTCCGTACCTCCGGTGCCGCCGATGCGTGACGTCGCGCCGACATCGGCGCCGGTCAACTGGGCGATGATCTGTTCCACCGGGCCACCCGGCGCGAACTGCACGATGCCGAAATTGATGACCATGATCCCCAGCAAGGTGGGAATGATCAACAGCAGGCGGCGGACAATATAGGCGAACATCAGGGCAGGGCCTTGGGCGGTTTCGGCGGGGCTTTGCCAGCTTTAATCATGGCGGCTTTCCGGCCGCTATACCACCAGGTATCGAGCAGGCCGAGATCGTAGCGCGGCTTGACCGCGGGGCGCGAGAATTTGTTCCAGTAGGCGATGGTGTGCGCGCCCTTGTACCATTGCGGCACCACGTAGCGGTTCCACATCAGCACGCGGTCGATGGCGCGCGTGGCGGCCACCAGCTCGGGGCGCGATTTTGCCCCCATCACCTTGGCGATCAAATGATCCACCGCCGGGTTCTTGATGCCGGCAAGGTTGCGCATGCCCGGTGTATCGGCGGCTTTGGAACCATAATAGATATTCTGCTCTACGCCCGGGGTCAGAAGCTGAGAATAGCGTTCAACCACGACGTCGAAATCATATTGCTGTTGGCGTCGGATGAAATTGGCGACATCGACGATGCGGATGCTGGCCTCGACCCCGATGCGGCGCAGATTGCGGATATAGGGGTTGATGATGCGCTGGAAGGAGGATTCGAACAGCAGGAACTCGATCACGAATTTCTTGCCCTTGGCATCGACCAGTCGGTTGTCGATCACCTTGTAGCCGGCCTGGCGCAACAGCTTCGCTGCCTTGCGTAGATTGACGCGGTTACGCCCCGAGCCATCGGTTTGGGGCGCGCGGAAAGGCTTGTTGAACACCGCGTCCGGCACCTGCCCGCGCAACGGCTCCAGCAATTTCAGTTCGGTGGCGTCGGGCGGGCCATCGGCGGCCAGCTCGCTATTCGCGAACATGGAATTGGTGCGCTTGTACGCGCCGTAGAACAAATTCTTGTTGGTCCATTCGAAATCGAAGGCAAGGTCGAGGGCTGCCCGCACCCTCCGGTCACTGAACTTTTCGCGCCGTGTGTTGAAAAAGAACGCCTGCAGGCCTGACGGGTTTTGGTCGTTGAGAATCTCGCGCACGATCCGCCCGTCGCGCACCGCGGGCTTGTTGTACTGGGTTGCCCAGCTGCGCGAGGTGAATTCCTCGCGGAAATCATAGGCGCCGGCGAACAGCGCCTCGAACGCGATGTCGCGGTCGCGGAAATAATCGATCCTGATGGTGTCGAAATTAAAACGCCCTTGCATCACCGGCAGGTGCGCCGCCCAGTGGTCGGCGATGCGCCGATAGGCGATGAAGCGCCCGCCCTCGACCTTGGCGACCTTGTAGGGTCCGCTGCCGAGCGGGGCTGTCAGCGTGGTCTTGTCGAACCGGCGCTTGGCGTAATAGGCCCGGGACAGCACCGGCAGGGCGGCAAGCTGGGTCGGCAGGTCGCGGGTGTTGCCGGCCTTGAAGTTGAAGCGGACGCGCCGGGGCCCCTTGATTTCAGCCTTCGCCACCGTGGCGAACAGGATGCGGTAGCGGGGGTGGCCCTTGGTAATCAGTGTATCGAAGGTGAACGCCACGTCGGCCGCCGTGATCGCGCTGCCGTCATGGAAGCGCGCTTCGGGCCTGAGTGTGACTTCAACCCAGCGCCGGTCGGCCGGCAGGGTGACGCTTTCGGCGACATAGCCATAGAGCGCGTCGGGCTCGTCATTGGCGCGTGTCATCAGGGTGGCAAAGGTCAGTCCCATGCTGCCTTCCTTCGCACCCTTCAGGATGTAGGGGTTCAGATTGTCGAACGAATCGATCGCCGCCAGCCTTATCGCGCCGCCCTTGGGCGCGGTCGGATTGACATAGTCGAAATGGCTGAAGTCGGCTTTGTATTTGAGATCGCCGAACACCGACACGCCGTGGCTGCGCGTGACCGCCGGCTCGGCCGCCATCGCGGTAGTCGGGCCGATGATCGACAGCAGGGCCGCCAGAAGGGTGCGGCGCCAACCCATCGCCGCGGTCACTTGCCGCGCCCGGCCCGGCCCTTGGCGATGACCGCGTCCTTGACCGGATCGATCCACCAGGACATGAACCCAACGCCGAATTCCGGTTTTTTCGGTGGCTGGCCGAACCGGTTCCACCAGGCCACCCGGTTGGCCGCTATATGCCATTGCGGCACTACGAAATGGTTCCACAGCAGCACCCGGTCCAGCGCCCGGCTGGCGGTTACCAGGCTCTTGCGGTCACGCGCACCGACGATGGTCTCGACCAGCGCGTCGATCGCCGGGTCCTTGATGCCGGCCATGTTGCGGCTGCCTTGCCGCTTGGCCGCTTCCGAACTCCAATAGTTGCGCTGCTCGTTGCCGGGCGACAGTGATTGGCTGAAGGTAAAAACGATGGCGTCGAAATCGAATTCGCGGATGCGGACCTGATACTGCGCCGGGTCGACGGTGCGGATGCGGCCCCGGATGCCGAGCCGCCGCAGATTGCGGATCAGCGGCGTCACCACCCGTTCGAAGGCGGGGCTGACCAGCAGGAATTCGATCTCCACCGGCTTGCCGGTCCCGGGCTCGACCAGCCGGTTATTGATCACCTTGTAGCCCGCCTTGCGCAGCATTCGCACCGCCTTGCGCAGGTTGGGCCGGATATTGCCGTCGCCCCTGGTGCTGGGTGGCGCATAGGTTTTGGTGAACACCTCATCTGGAATCTTGCCGCGCCACGGTTCAAGCAGCTTGAGTTCCGCGGGTGAGGGCAGGCCGCGCGCGGCAAGCTCCGAATTTTCGAAAAAGCTGCTTGTGCGCGTATACTGGCCGTAGAACAACGTCTTGTTCGACCATTCGAAATCAAACGCCAGCGCGATGGCCTGGCGTACCCGGCGGTTTTGGAATTTCGCCCGGCGGGTGTTGAACACAAACCCCTGCATGCCGACCGGCACTGAGTTCGGCAAGGTTTTGACCGTGACCAGGCCTTTCTTGCGGGCCGGAAAATTGTAGCCGGTCGCCCAGTCCTTCGACGAATTTTCCTCGCGAAAATCGTAGAGTCGCGACTTGAAGGCCTCCAGCGCGATCACCTGGTCGCGGAAATAGTCATAGCGGATTTCGTCGAAATTAAAGCGCCCGCGCTGGACCGGCAGATCGCGGCCCCAGTAATCCTTGACCCGCTCATAGGTAATGTGGCGGCCGGGTTCGAACGATTTGATGCGGTAGGGTCCGCTGCCGACCGGCGGTTTCAGCGTGGTCTTGGTGAAATCGCGCTTTTCCCAATAGGCCTTGGACAGAATCTGGATCTGGCCGACGATCTGTGGCAGTTCGCGGTTGGGCGGGCCGCTCAGGGTAAACTTGACGCGGTGACGGCCGAGCGCCTCGACCTTGGCCACGTTGGCGTAATAGTAGCGATAGAAGGGCTGGCCCTTTTCCTTGAGCATGTGAAAGCTGAACACCACGTCGGCGGCGGTGATCGCGCTGCCGTCATGGAAGCGCGCTTCCGGGCGCAAATTGTAGATCACCCAGGACAGGTCGGCGGGCACCTCGACCGAGCTCGCGATGACGCCATAATCGCTCAGCATGTCGTCTTCGACCGACGTCATCAGCGGCTCGAACAGCAGCCCCAGCCCGGCCGCGGCATTGCCCTTGATGATGAACGGGTTGAAGCTGTCGAAGCTGCCGATGGCGGAAAGCCGGAC
>JAZFSB010000385.1:0-3991 GCA_036445935.1 Alphaproteobacteria bacterium
AGCGCGGCACGATGGACTACCTGATGAAGCAGTATGGTTGGAGCAAGGGCGTCTTCAAACTTGCGACTGAATTGACCTCGTCGGAACAGTCCAAGGCGCTTTGTGACGGCAAGATCGACGCCTACATCTATACCGTGGGCGTCCCCAATGCCGGCGTGTCGGTGGCGACAGACGGCTGTGGCGCGAAAATCGTCAGCTTCAACAATTCGCTGGCAAAGAAGCTGGTCAAGTCCAAGCCCTACTATGCCTGGGCGACCATCCCGCAGGGTACCTACAAGACCACCAGCTCGAAAGTGACCACGTTCGGCGTGATGGCGACATTCGTCAGTAGCGCCGATGTCGATGATCGCACGGTCTACGAACTGACCCGCGCGGTGTTCGAAAATATCGGTGACTTTCGCAAGCTTCATCCCGCCTTCCGCAATCTCGACCCAAAGCGGATGATCTCGGACGGGCTAAGCGCGCCGCTGCATGCCGGTGCGTTGAAGTACTACAAGGAAAAAGGCTGGAAGTAACAGCAGCGGTCGCGGCGGGGCGTCTTTGGGCGCCCCGTCGTCGCGCCGAACCGAGGTTGACGAATGGCCGACGCGTCCGAACGCGGCGAAGCATCCGCTGAGCAGGCGGAGAAGCTGTTAGGCGAGTTCGAGAACACGGGCCGCGATCACCGTCCGCAGATAGCCGTTATCATCGGCTTGATCGCCGCGTCTTGGTCTCTTTTCCAACTCTGGATCGCCTCGCCGCTGCCGTTTCTGTTTGATTTCGGCATTATCGTCGATGTGCGGGCGCGGGCCATTCACCTGGCCTTCGCGCTGCTGCTCTGTTTCCTGGTGTTTCCCGCCGCGCGCGGGCTGCATGGCAACCGCATCCCCCTCTACGACCTGATTTTGGCCGCCGCTGGCGTCGGCGCGACGCTTTATCTCTATATCGCGCAGGAAGGCATCACCAGCCGGGTCGGCGTGCTGTTGCACACCACGGTGGCCGGCTTCGATATCCCGATGGAAGCGATCATTGGCGGCGGTGGAATCTTGCTGCTGATGGAGGCGACGCGGCGCTCGATTGGCCTGCCCTTAGTGATAATCTGCGCCCTGTTCCTGGTATTTTCGGTGTTTGGCCAGTCGATGCCCGACCTGATCGCCCACAAGGGTGTCTCGCTTGAACGGTTGATCGGCTATCAATGGCTGACCGGTGAAGCGGTGTTCGGCATTCCGATCGACGTTTCGGTCAGCTTCGTCTTTCTGTTCGTGCTGTTCGGCGCGCTGCTGGAACGCGCCGGCGCCGGCAAGTATTTTCTGGATCTGGCCTTTGCCATGGTCGGGCGTTATCGCGGCGGCCCTGCCAAGGCGGCGATCCTGGCGTCGGGAATGAACGGCGCGATATCCGGGTCGTCGATCGCCAACGTGGTGACCACGGGAACCTTCACCATTCCGGTCATGCGGAGCATCGGCATTCCCGCGGTCAAGGCCGGGGCGATCGAAGTCGCGGCCTCGACCAACGGCCAGATCATGCCGCCGATCATGGGGGCCGCGGCCTTCATCATCGCCGAGACCATCGGCATTCCGTATGTCGATGTCGTCGTCGCGGCCTTCATTCCGGCGGTCATCAGCTACATGGCGCTGCTCTACATCTCGCATCTGGAAGCCGTCAAGCTGGGGCTGACCGGCCTGCCGGTGGCCGATCTGCCGCGCCTGTGGGAGACCTTCCGCGGCGGGCTGCATTTCCTGGTGCCGATCGCGGTGCTGGTCTGGCTGCTGATGGTCGAGCGCTGGACAGCCGGCAGTGCCGTGTTTTATTCCAACCTGCTGCTGATGGTGATCGTCGTCGGACAGAAGGTCATCGACGCACGGCGCGGCGGCGTCATTCCATCCGGCCAGGCGGTGATCGACGGGTTCGCCGAAATCTATGGCGCGTTGGTCGCCGGCGCGCGCAACATGACCGGCATAGCGGTCGCGGTCGCCGCCGCCGGTATCATCGTCGGCTCGGTCGCTTCGACCGGGCTCAACAACGCCATGGTCGGCGTGGTCGAGGCGCTGTCCGGCGGCAATGTCTACATCCTGCTGGGGCTGACCGCAGTGCTGTGCATCCTGCTCGGCATGGGGCTGCCGACGACGGCGAATTATCTGGTCGTCGCCTCGCTGCTGGCCGGCGTGCTGGTCGAGCTCGGCAACGCCGCCGGGCTGGTCCTGCCGCTGATCGCGGTCCATCTGTTCGTGTTCTATTTCGGGCTGCTGGCGGATTCGACGCCACCGGTGTGTCTTGCCGCCTTCGCCGCCGCCGCGATTTCCCGCGCCGATCCGCTGAAAACCGGGGTGCAGGCTTTCCTTTACGATATCCGCACCGCGATCCTGCCCTTTGTCTTCATCTTCAACCCGGAATTGCTGCTGGTTGGTGTGACCAGCGTCTGGCATGGGATTCTTGTGTTCGTGGTCTCGTTGCTGGCGATCCTGTGTTTTAGTTCCGTGACCCAGTGGTGGATGTTTGTCCGACTGCGGCTGTATGAAGCGGTGCTGTTGCTGGTCGCCATGGTCGGGTTTTTCCGGCCCGATTTCGTCATGAACCAAGTCTATCCGGAGTTCGCGCCGGTTGATATCGGCCGCTTCGTCGCTGGACAGGCGAATATCGAGAAAGGGCGCGTAATCCGGCTTCATGTCGTACGTGAGACCAATTACGGAGATCGATTCAAACTGTTCCGCCTGCAGTCAACCGGAGGTAATGGGATTAAATCCTATGGTCTAACGCTGGAACCGCTTGCGAATGGCCGTTATCCGGTGGCCAATGTCGGGTTCAACAGCGTGGCGGCAAAGATCGGTTTGCAGCCGTTTCAGGATTTCGTGACCGCGATCGATGTGGCGCAGACGGACCGTCCGGCCAAGGAGCTGGTATATCCGCTGGCGCTGCTGCTTCTCGGGTTAGCCGTGGGTTCGCAATTGCTGCGCCGCCGCCGCGAGGCGTGAGTCGTGTCTTTGATGCGTCGGACCCTTGCCGTCTGGCTGATGCTGGTCAGTGGGGCGCAGGCCGCTGGGGTGATGCTGCCGGCCACCATCGAGATTCCGGCCGGGCCGTTCATCCAGGGCTCCGACCGGGGCGAGCGCGAGGCGGCCTATCGGCTGGATGAGCACGCCTACAGCCACGACATCACGCGGAAAAACCGCTGGTATGAAAGCGAGCCCGCGCGAAGGCGGGTGACCTTGCCGGGCTTCGCGATCACAAGGAACCTGATCACCAACGCGGAATACGCGGCCTTTATCCAAGCTGCCGGGCACCGCGCGCCCGATGTCGGCCCGAAAGACTGGGCCGGCTATCGGCTGATCCACCCCTTCAGCCGCACCCGCCGGCACGCCTGGACAAAAGGCACGCCGCCGAAGGGCCGCGAAAAACATCCGGTGGTGCTGGTCTCGCATGATGATGCGGTCCGCTATGCCGCTTGGCTCAGCCGCGAGACCGGCCGGCGTTGGCGCCTGCCGACCGAGGCGGAATGGGAAAAGGCGGCGCGCGGCGCGGATGGCAGGCGCTTTCCCTGGGGCGATGAGTTCGATGCAGGTCTGCTCAACAGCGCCGATCGGGGACCCTTCGACACTGTCCCGGTGGGACGATTTCCGGGCGCCGGCAGTCCCTATGGGTTGCTCGACGCCGCCGGACAGGTCTTCGAATGGACGGTGAGCGCCGTCGGGCCCGCGCGTCACATCGTCAAGGGTGGCTCCTGGGACGACAAGGGCTGCGGCATCTGCCGTCCGGCGGCGCGCCACAGCCGACCCGACGGCATCAAGCACATACTGATCGGCTTCCGGCTGGTGCGTGAGCCCGGCGAATAGGGTTTTGGTCTTCCGGGCTGGTTTGAAATGACAGGTGATAAAAAAATGGCAGCCCATCGGGCTGCCCACAGGTCATCAATGATTGGAATTTATCAGTTGCTGAGGATGCCGCTATTAGAGTTTCGGTGTCCACTCCAAATATGGCTACCCGGCTTGGCGGTAGTAGGCAAAGGTCGCGGCTG
>JAZFSB010000386.1:0-5330 GCA_036445935.1 Alphaproteobacteria bacterium
GAGATCGCGCGCCTTGCGCGCCGCGTCGCGCGCCGCCGCCGCCTCGACGACCTTGGAGACCACTCGCCTGGCCTCGTTCGGGTGTTCCTCGAACCACTGGGCGAGCTTGTCGCCGACGATGCTTTCGACCACCGGGCGGACCTCGGACGACACCAGCTTTTCCTTGGTCTGGGACGAGAATTTGGGATCCGGCACCTTGACCGACAGCACGCAGGTCAGCCCTTCGCGCATGTCGTCGCCGGTAAGCTGCACTTTTTCGCGCTTGGCGATGCCGGATGCATTGGCATAGGCGTTCACCGTCCGGGTCAGCGCGCCGCGCAGGCCCGCCAGATGGGTGCCGCCGTCGCCCTGCGGGATGGTGTTGGTGAAGCACAAGGTGGTCTCGTGATAGGAATCCGACCATTCCAGGGCGAGTTCCAGGGTGATGTCGTTCTGTTCGCCGGAGATCACCACGGCGGGCTGGAACAGGGGTGTCTTGCCGCGGTCGAGATACTGCACGAAGGCGGTGAGTCCGCCCTCATAATGCATGTCGACGATGTTGGGCTCTACGCCGCGCGAATCGTTCAGCACCAGCGCTATGCCCGAATTGAGAAAGGCCAGTTCGCGTAGCCGGTGCTCCAGCTTGGTGATGTCGTAATCGGTCTGGGTGAAGATGTGCGGCGAGGCCAGGAACGTCACCTCGGTCCCGTAATCGCCGTCCCAGTCACCGGCCCGCGCCAGCGGCGCCGTCGCGACCCCGTTCTCGAAGCGTACGGTCCATTCGCCGCCATCGCGCCGGATGCGCAGTTCAAGCCAAATCGACAGCGCATTGACCACCGACACGCCGACCCCGTGCAGCCCGCCCGACACCTTGTACGAATCCTGGTTGAATTTTCCGCCGGCATGAAGATGGGTCATGATGACCTCGGCCGCCGACACCCCTTCCTCTTCGTGGATTTCGACCGGGATGCCGCGCCCGTTGTCGCTGACCGATACCGAGCCGTCGCCGTTCAGCGTAACCTCGACCTGGTCGCAATGGCCGGCCAGCGCTTCGTCGATGGCGTTGTCCACCACCTCATAGACCATGTGGTGCAGCCCCGAGCCGTCATCGGTGTCGCCGATATACATGCCCGGACGCTTGCGCACGGCGTCGAGCCCGCGCAGCACCTGGATTGAATCGGCGCCGTAATCGGACGCGCCGGCGGGGGTGGAATCGGCGGGAGGGGTCATGCTGTCAACCAGGATTGATCTGTGGGGTGGAGAGTTGCCGCGGCAACGGTGAAAAACTGTGCGTCGCGGCCAAGCGGCGTGAAGGTGGCGGCGTCGGTGCCGGTCAGCCAGGCTTGAGCGCCAAGCGCCGCGATTTCGTCGAACAGGGCGGCCCGGCGGGCTTTGTCGAGATGGGCCGCGACCTCGTCGAGCAGCAGCAGCGGCACGCGGCCGGCTTCCAGCGTCTGCAGCCGCGCATTGGCCAGCACGATGGCGATCAGCAGCGCTTTCTGTTCGCCGGTCGAACAAAGCGCCGCCGGGGCGTTCTTGCCCAGATGGAGCACGTGCAGGTCGCCGCGGTGCGGACCGCAGGCAGTGGCGCCACTTTCGGCGTCGCGCTGGCGGGTTTCGGCCAATGTCGCGCGATAGCGGTCCTCGGCCTCGACCGCCGGCATGACGGTCAGCCAGCTGTCGATCTCACCCTCGATCGAAAGTTCCGCCGCCGGAAACGGCCCAACACCCAGCGCGCAGGCCGGGTTAAGCCGATTGACTAGCTCGGCGCGCGCCGCCGCCACCGAGACCCCGCGTTCGACCATGGTGGCTTCAAGCGCGCCCAACCAGGCCGCGTCGGGCTGGCGTCCCTCGCTCTCGGCCCGGCGCAGCAGCCGCGCGCGGTCGCGCATCGCATTTTCATAGCCCTTCAACCGGCCGGAATGGGCCGGGTCGAAGGCGAAGACCAACCGGTCGAGGAAACGCCGGCGTCCACCGGCGCCGTCGGTGAACAGGCGCTGCATGTCAGGGGTCAGCCACAGCGCCGCCAGCCGCTCGCCCAGCGGCGCCTGGCCGCGCTGGGTCTCGCCGTCGAGCCGGACCACGCGCCGCCCCTGGGGGCCGGAATCGGGCGCCAGACCGGTGCCTATATCGAACAGCCCGTCGCCGGCATCGACGCTGGCGGCGACCGCCCATGGCCTGGTCTCGGCATCGATCGCATCGTCCGGCGCACGGCGCGCCACCTCGGTAAGCCTTGCGGCACGCAGCCCGCGCCCGGGCACCAGGAACGAGATTGCTTCCAGCAGGTTGGTCTTGCCCGCGCCGTTCTCGCCGGTCAGCACCACGGGCCGTGCATCGAGATCGAGCGCAAGCCGGGCGTAACAGCGGAAATCGGTCAGCCGCAGACGCAAAACGGCGCACCGGCCGGCCGTGGCGGCATTGACGTGAACAGGCTGTGGGGTCGCCAGCGCTACGTGTCCTAAACGCGCATCGGCATCAGCACATAGAGCGCGCTGTCGTCAGCGGTATCGCGAACCAGCGTGGGCGATGCGGAGTCGGCCAGCGCGAAACGCGCCTCGTCGCCAATCATCTGCTGGGTGATATCGATCAGGTAACGTGAATTGAAGCCGATTTCGAGCGGCCCGTCGTCGTAATCGACCTCAAGCTCCTCGGTCGCGCTGCCGCTGTCGGGACTGGTCGCGGAAAGCACCAGATTGTTGTCATTGAGCGACAGCTTGATGGCCCGCGACTTCTCGGTCGAGATGGTGGAAACCAGATCGACGGCGCGTTCAAAACGCTTGCAATTGACCCTGAGTTCCTTGTCATTGCCTTCCGGAATCACCCGATTGTAGTCCGGGAAAGTGCCATCGATCAGTTTCGAGGTCAGCACGATACCGTCGATGGCGAAGCGAATTTTGGTGTCCGACAGCGACACATCGACATCGCCCTCGGCCTCGTCGATCAGCTTGCGCAACTCGTTGATGGTCTTGCGCGGCACGATGATGCCTGGCATGGCGGCGGCCCCGTCGGGCAGCGGTACATCCATGCGGGCCAGCCGATGGCCGTCTGTAGCGACCGCGCGCAGCGCCGCGGCCCCGTCGTCGTCGCTCGCCGCGTGCAGATAGATGCCGTTCAGGTAATAGCGCGTTTCCTCGGTCGAGATGGCAAAGCGCGTGCGGTCGATCAGCAGGCGCAGGTCCGCGGCGGAAAGCTGAAAGGCGTGCGGCATGTCGTCGTTCGACATCACCGGAAACTCCTCGCTCGCCAGCGTGGCCAGCTTGAGCGATGAGCGGCCGGCGCGCAGCGGCAGCTGGCCTTCCTCGGATCCACCGCCTATTTCTATCTGCGCGCCATCTTCCAGCTTACGGACAACGTCGAACAATGTGTGGGCTGAAACCGTGATCGCGCCGCCCTGGCTTACGCCGGCGGGCACGCTTTCGATCACCGACAGGTCCATGTCGGTGGCCGTCAGCTCGACCGAGCCGTCCTCGGCGCGGACCAGTACATTCGCCAGGATAGGGATGGTGTTGCGCCGCTCGACGACGCTTTGCACATGTGTCAGCGCCTTAAGCAGGGCGCCGCGTTCGATGGTGAATTTCATTTTTTATCCGACCGGCTTTTGGATCCCGTTGAAGTGATACACGACCATATATCAGCGGCGTTCGCCATGCCATGGCGGCAAAGCTTATCAAGCGCTCGGACTATAACATCCCGAGCGGCAAATCACACGCCATTCCGCCACATTCGACGGGGCCGCCGATGTCTGAATTAGCCTTCCAGCATTCTGCGAAGAAGGTCGACATCCTCACAGAACATGGCGTCCGATCCGCGCAGTTCCTCGACCTTGCGCACGGCATGCATGACCGTGGTGTGGTCGCGCCCGCCAAATTTGCGCCCGATTTCCGGCAGCGACCGCGCGGTGAGCTGCTTGGCGAGATACATGGCGACCTGGCGGGGCCTGGCGATGGCGCGCGCGCGCCGCGCCGAATGCATGTCGGTGATGCGGATGTTGAAATGCTCGGCCACCCGTCTCTGGATGTCCTCGATGGTAACCCGCCGGTTGTTGGCGCGCAGGATGTCCTGCAACACTTCCTGGCAGGTATCGAGTGTGATTTCGCGCCCGACCAGGGTGGCGTGCGCCACCACGCGGTTAAGCGCGCCTTCCAGTTCGCGCACGTTGGTGGTGATGCGGTGCGCCAGGAATTCGTTGACCTTGGGCGGAATTTCGATGCCGATCTGCTCAGACTTTGATTCCAGGATGCTGAGCCTGAGCTCGAAGCTGGTGGAATGGATATCGGCGACCAGCCCCCAGCCGAGCCGCGAGCGCAGCCGCTCTTCCATGCCCTCAAGGTCCGATGGAGATTTGTCGGCGGAAACGACGACCTGCCGGTTGTGATCGACCAAATCATTGAAAGTATGAAAGAATTCTTCCTGAGTGGATTCCTTGCCGATGATGAACTGTACGTCGTCGATCATCAGCAGATCGACCGAGCGGAACTCATCCTTGAACGCAACCGTGTCCTTGAACCTGAGCGCCCGGATGAAGTGGTACATGAACTTCTCGGCCGACAGGTAGACCACCTTGCGCTGTGGAAACTTCTGACGCGTATGGTGCGCGATCGCGTGCATCAGATGGGTCTTGCCAAGCCCGACCCCGCCATAGAGGAACAGCGGGTTGTATGCTGCGGTCTCGGAATCGGCGATGCGGCGCGCGGCGGCGTGCGCCAGCTCATTCGGCTTGCCAACCACGAAATGGTCGAAGGTGAAACGTGGATCCAGCGGTACGCTGAACGAAGCGAGGCTGGTCGCGGCGCCGTCATTGCCGGCGGTGGTCGCTGGCGTTGCCGCCGGCGCGGCTCTGTTATGGGCACCGACCTCGCGCACCAACGGCTGTTGCGGACGCGGCTGGACGAAAATATCGACGCCGTCGAGCGCGGCATCCGCTTCGCACCACAGTGCCCGGATCCGGTCACCGTAATGGCTCGCCACCCAGTCACGCATGAACTGGGTTGGCACCGCGACGCGAACCATGCCGTCGGTGATTCCGACGAGGGTCAGTGGTTTGAGCCAGCTTCTGTAGGATGCATCCCCGATCTCGGCGCGCAATTGGCCCCTGACCCGCACCCACTTAGCCGCTATTTCCGGTTCGATCTTGGAAGCTGACATCTTCGTGACTACTCCCCCTTGAGCCTCGTTAGGACGCCATAGGCTCTTATTATCATTCGATGTCGACCGGGACAGAAAAAGCAATGGCGGTCGCCCGAAAAACCACTCCCGGTCGCGGAACTGGAAATTATCCAGCCCAACTATTCTGATCTGTATTCAAATTAAATCGGCCCAAACTGGAATATTGCTTAGATGTATTACTATTA
>JAZFSB010000387.1:0-2726 GCA_036445935.1 Alphaproteobacteria bacterium
GTGGATGTCGATGTCGTCGTCCACCACGGTGACGTGCTTGTAGCGCACGTGCGAGGACGAGCTGCCCCACAACGCCGCCGCCGCCTGCTTGGCCTGGCCGCGATAGGTCTGGTGCATCTGGACGAACAGGTTCACCCCGGCGTGCACGGGCATGCCGAAGACATCGGTGATGCCGGGAACACCGGCCGATTCGAGCACGTTCCAGGCCACCGCCGAGCGCTGGACCGAGCTCATCACCGCGTTCTCCGCGTAGCTGCCGGGCATCGCGCCTTCGATGGTGCCGCGGAATATGGGCTTGTCGCGATGGCTGATGCAGGTCACCCGCGTCACCTGTTTTTTGGACCGGTCGGTGGCGTAATAGCCGGTGAACTCGGCGTAGGGCCCCTCCCATTCGAAGGTCTCGGGGTCGGGCGAAATCCAGCCCTCGATCACGATCTCGGCGCTCGCCGGGACGTAAAGCGGCACCGTCTCGCACTTGACCAGCTCGACCGGTGCGCCGCGGATCGCGCCCATGACGTCGTATTCGGAAATGCCGCGCGGCACCGGCGCGCCGCCGGCGCACCCCAAGGAAGGCTCCCACCCGATGACGTAGGCCACCGGCATCTCCTCGCCGCGCTGTTCGTGCTTGGTGAAATGGTCGCCCCAGTGC
Source organism: Alphaproteobacteria bacterium (assembly GCA_036445935.1). Taxonomy (GTDB): domain Bacteria; phylum Pseudomonadota; class Alphaproteobacteria; order MPNO01; family UBA2964; genus JAZFSB01. Next base: position 650 of record JAZFSB010000387.1, read on the forward strand.
TGCGCCCGCCACAACAGGACGCCGATGCGGTTCCTGTCCACCACCATGCCGCGGTAGATGCCGACATTATGCACATCGGTGTCGGGATCCTTGGTGACGCAGCCGGCGTAGGTCAGGATGTAGCGCCCGCCGTCGCGCCGGTTCCATTTCGGCACCGGGAACTTCAAAAGGTCGATATCATCGCCGGTGATGATGTTGTCCTTGACCGGTCCGGTCGCGACGGTCACCGGCGGAATGCGTTCGTTGAATACGGTGCGGCATATGCTGACCAGCTCGCGGACCGGCGTGTCCGGCGGCATGCCGAACATCATGGCGATGCGGCGGTAGCTGGAGTGGCTGCCGCAGAAAAGCTGTGCGCTCAGGGCATCGGGGGTGTTGTAGTCGGTTATGTTGTTGAACAGGATGGCGGGGCCGTAACCGGTTCCCTGCGACATGCGGACGATGTTGCCGAGCTCCACGTTCCAGTGCACCTCGGCGTCGATCTCATGCAGTTCCCCCTCAGCGCGCAACGCGTCCAGCCAGCCGCGCAGATCCCCGAACAGCGCCTGTTTGCGCCTGCTGTCGGGCCCGGTGCTTCCTTCCACGACCAAATCTCCCTTGCTCACACCATCACGACGGCGCCTGCCACGCCGCAGGCCGCCTTTTCATACGGCAACGTCGGGTTTACGTCCATCACAACCGCCGCCGCCGGTCGGCGGGAATAAAGCGCTTCACCACCCTCGCAGGTGCTGCCGCAGACCGGTCAAGACCGTTGGAACCGCCGGGAAATCAGGCTAGAGTGCGCGCGAGGGATCGCATTTGGCATATGATCATGAGGGAGACATAAAGGCGATGACCATCACCCGTATTCTCGTTGCCGCCGTTCTGGTCGCCGGCCTGGCCGCGCCGGCGGCGGCCCAGAAGACCTATTCCGTCGGCACCAACAAACAGGGTTCGCTCGCCTACGGTGTCGGCACCGCCGTGTCGAAGCTGATGAACGACAAGGCGGGATTGCTGTTCCGGGTCAAGCCGGGCGGCGGTTCGTCGTCGATCGTGCCGCAGATGAACGGCGGCAAGGTCGATTTCGGCGTCAACAACGCCGCCGAATCCCGCTTCGCCCGTTTCGGCAAGGGGACTTTCGAGGGCAAGCCGCAACCGAACTTCCGGCTCGTCACCATGGTGTATCCGCTACGGATCACCCTGGCGGTTGCCAATGACTCCAGGATCAAGCGCATAAGCGACGCCAAGGGCATGCGCATGGGATATAAATACACCGCGCAGACCATTCTTCAGGTGGTCGGCGACGCGTTGCTGGCAAGCGACGGGCTCAAGCAAAGTGACATGAAGAATACGCCCTATTCGCGTTATGTGCCGACCGGCAACGACATGGCGCGCGGCAAGCTCGATATTGCCATTGTGTCGCCGGGTGCCGGAGCGTCCAAGAAACAGCACGCGATGCTGAAGTCACACGGCGGGCTCCGCTTCCTTTCGATAAATTCAACGCCTGAAGGGGTGAAGCGGATGCAAAGCGTGTACCCGGAAACCTTCCCGATGACGATCCAGCCGTCGGGTGCGACGCCGGGCGTTGTGGGGCCGACGACGGTGATGGCCTATCCGTATTTCCTGACCGCAGGCGCCCATGTGTCGGCGGACGTGGTCTCCAAGGTGGTCAAGACCATGCACGCCAACAAGGCGTATCTGGCCAAGGCGAACAGCCGGTTCAAGATCTTCGAACCCAAAGCGATGAAGGCGAAATCGCCGGTTGCGTATCATCCGGGTGCGCTCCGGGCATATAAGGAACTCGGCCAGTAGCAGCGGTGCCGGCCGATGCCGCCCGGCCCGGCGCGCCCGTCAGGTTAAATGGCTGATACATCGGACGAACAGACTACGCCGTCCGAATCCGGGATGGCGCGGCGCATCGTTGACGCGGCGGCGTTCCTGATTACTGCGGTCTGCGTTCTGTGGGCGGTGCAGGCCCAGCATTGGGTCGGCGTCACCTTTTTTCCCCAGTCGGTGTTGGCGCTGATTCTGGGCCTGTCGGTGTTCATCGCCTGGGTGACGTTGCGCGCCGACGGCAGCACGCAGGGCCCGGTCCCGT
>JAZFSB010000388.1:0-2728 GCA_036445935.1 Alphaproteobacteria bacterium
CCTGACGCCGAGCGACCGCAACCGCCCCTCGTCCTGGGCTGGATCGCGCGAGGCCCGGTCGTTCCCTGAGTTCTACGAGCCCTCGACCCGGACGCCCGCCGGCGCGCCCACGGCGCACTCGGTACAAATGGTCTGTACCGGACCCATCACCTACAAGGGCCACGACCAGCTCCAGCGCGATCTCGCCAACTTGACCGCCGCGGTGGCCGAGAGCGGTGCCGGGGAGGCGTTCGTGCCGGCGATCTCGCCGTCCGACGTGGCCGGCAATCAGGAGAACGAGCATTACGGCACGGATGAGGAATTCCTCTACGCCATCGCGGACGCCATGAACGTGGAATACCGCGCCATCGTCGAGGCCGGCTTCCTGTTGCAGATCGACGATCCAAGGCTGATCAACTACTACGTCAAGAATCCTGATCTCAGTGTCGACGAATGCCGCGCCTGGGCGGAAAAACAGGTCGAGGCGATCAACCATTCGCTCACCGGAATCCCGGAGGACCGGGTGCGTTATCACACCTGCTACGGCATCAATATGGGCCCCCGGGTGCACGACATGGAACTCAAGGACTTCATCGACATCGTGCTCAAGATCAACGCCGGCGCCTATTCGTTCGAGGCCGGCAACCCGCGCCACGAACATGAATGGGCGCTGTGGAACGATATCGACCTGCCCGAGGGCAAGTCGATCATTCCGGGCGTGATCACTCATTCATCGGTGCTGGTCGAACATCCCGAGCTGATCGCCCAGCGTCTGGTGCGCTATGCCGGCGCGGTCGGGCGGGAAAACGTAATCGCCGGTGGCGATTGCGGCTTCGGCACCCAGGCGCTCGCCGAGCCCGAAGTCCACCCCACCATCGTCTGGGCCAAATTCGCCGCCATGGCCGAAGGCGCGCGGCTCGCCAGCGAGGAACTCTGGGGGTAACCACCAAATCTCGTCATACGCGGGCTTGACCCGCGTATCTTGTAAATCTGTCGACAAAGATGCACGGGTCAAGCCCGTGCATGACGAGCTTGGGACGGGTAAATCAATCAATCGGCTCTTTCGGGTAGACGCCCCAGAACTGGGCGCGGCGCATCCCGCCTTCGAAGCCGGAGAAATCGATGCGGCACCAGCCGGGGTGGCATTTCAGCACGCGGCCAATCGATTTTTGCTCGATCCGGGCGACCACCGGGGCTGTGCCTTCGGGCGCGCGGCGCAACGTCTGGGTGCCCTTGCGCACCATTGCCCAGCGCCGGCCGGACAGCATCGAGCGATGCACCCAGCCCACGCTTCCCTCCCAGTCGCGCACCTTCCGCCAGCCATCGAACTCGCCGACGATTTCGACCGGCATGTTGCGGTAGATGAACACCCAGTCGACCGGATAGCGCACGCCGGGGCCGGTGCGCATATTAACCTCGGTCGCCTTGAGGCTGGCGAACCGGGGCAGCTTCAGGCCGGTTTTTTGCGCGGCGGCCAGAGTGTGGCTGAACAAAGCCAGGCAGCAGAACGCTACCGGTATTAAAAAGAAGCGGCGCAATTTGATCCCCGTCGATGACGCGGCCTCAACTATAGGGGTTATTCGAACGAGTCGGAACCGGTGCGTTCCCCTTCCGGCCACTGCTCTGGACGGCTCAGGTTTTGAACGCCAAGATATGCCGCGCCATCGAAAAATCATTCGGGAAAAACATGACCAAGCCCGTAATTGCCGTCACCCGCAAGCTACCCGCCGCGACCGAATCCCGCATGAGGGAACTGTTCGACGCACGGCTGAACGCGGATGACCAGGAACTGTCGGCCGAGCGCATCGTCGCATTGTGCGACGGCGCGGACGCGCTTGTGCCGACCGTTACCGACACCATCGATTCAGGCCTGATCGCGGCCCTGCCAGATTCGGTGCGGCTGATGGCGAATTTCGGCGTTGGCGTGAACCATATCGATCTCGCGGCCGCCGATGCGCGCAACATCGCCGTGACCAACACACCGGGCGTGCTGACCGACGACACCGCCGATCAGACCATGGCGCTGCTGCTTGCCACACCGCGCCGGCTGGTCGAGGGCGATCGGCTGGCGCGATCGGGCAAGTGGGAAGGCTGGACGCCAACCTTCATGGTCGGCCACCGGGTGACCGGCAAGCGGCTCGGCATTATCGGCATGGGGCGCATCGGCCAGGCGGTGGCCCGGCGCGCGCGAGGATTTGGCATCGCGATCCACTATCACAACCGCCACCGCGTGCCAGCCGAGATCGAGGCCGCGCTTGAAGCCACCTTCTGGGAAGATCTCGACCAGATGCTCGGCCAAATGGACCTGGTCTCGATCAACTGCCCGCAAACGCCAGAGACCACCCACCTGTTCGATGCAAGGCGGCTCGACCTGCTTCAGCCGCATGCGGTAATCGTCAATACGGCGCGCGGCGGCATCATGGACGAAGCAGCCCTGGCCGAGCGCCTCGCCGCCGGGCGCATCGCCGGCGCCGGGCTCGACGTCTACGAGGACGAGCCCGCGATCAATGAAAAGCTGCGCGGTCTCGACAATGTGGTGCTGGCGCCGCATCTCGGCTCCGCCCCCCATGCAGGCCGCATCGCCATGGGCGAAAAGGTGGTGATCAACCTCCAGAGCGTCGCCGACGGCCACCCCCCGCCGGACCGTGTGCTGGTTGGGTAGGGGAGGGGGAGCGGGCTGGCGCCGATCCGCGTAAGCGGATTCAGATTTAAGCCAGCGCGTAGCCCATTTCGTAGTGCAGGTAGATGC
>JAZFSB010000389.1:0-2420 GCA_036445935.1 Alphaproteobacteria bacterium
ACGAATTCAAACTGCCTTCGAGACTGTGGCATTTTTGCAACAGTCCGCCTGTTTGCCGTTCGAATGGGAGCGTAGCTTGCTAGTTTTCATCGATTCGGTATGTTACGTGAGATGGTGATGGGGCGAATCCACCGCTGGCGCTGTTGTGGTTAGGCGAACGCCGGTAAGGCTCCGTTAAAGGTAATTGGGCAAGTTTCCGTAACACGTCGAGGGCGCTTGGCGTGAAATGGGCATTTGGCGTGCGATTCGGAGATCGGACCGCGCACCGCCTCTGCGGAAAAACGATCGATCGGGGACAGAAGACCTTGGCAGTGTTGGATAGCGGATTTTCGAATTGGCCTCATTATCGGCGCCTCGTCGGCCTGCTGGCGGCGCTGACGCTGGTCGCCGGCTGCGCGAGCCAACCGAAATCACCATCCGACGGCTGGTCGGCCGACGACGATCAAGAGATCGCCGAGGTCGACCAGGAAAACGACCCCTTGGAGGTGCTCAACCGGCTCACGTTCAGCTTCAACCTCGCACTCGACACGCTGGTGTTTCAGCCGGCGGCGGCAACCTATCGGTTCCTGCTACCCGTCGAGGTCCGTGATTCGGTGCGCAACTCACTGCGCAACCTGCGCGGCCCCTTGATTCTGATCAACGACGTCCTGCAAGGCGAGTTCGAACGCGCCGAAACCACCTTGATCCGTTTCCTGGTGAATTCGACCGTCGGGGTGCTCGGTCTGTTCGATGTCGCCGCCGACATGGGCTACCCCTATCACAAAGAAGATTTCGGCCAGACCCTTGGCGCTCACGGCGTCGGCGAAGGCTTCTATCTGGTGCTGCCGGTCTTCGGGCCCTCCAACCCGCGCGATGGCGTCGGCATGCTGGTGGACATCTACCTCGATCCACTGACCTACGCCGCCCAGGCCACCGATTCGGAGGCCTACCTCGTGGCCCGCACCATCGTCGAGGGGATCGATCTGCGCTCCCGTAATATCGAGGTCGTGGACGATCTGAAGCGCGATTCGATCGATTTCTACGCCCGCGTCCGTTCGCTGTATCGTCAATCGCGGGCAAATGACATCAACAACGGCGAGGCCAGCGGCGACACTCCAACGCCTGGCCTCTACAGCTTCGATTTCGACGGCGATGATAAAGACGATCCAGAAGGCAAAAGTAACTAGTGTGGTGGAACGGAAATTCGCCACATCTAGGATGCCCTTGCAGGCCGCGCATCTAGGCGCGCGGGTCGCCGTGATACTGTCGCACCACATTCGCCCCACGATCCTACGACGCCGCGCGCTCCGCGCCCTGGCGATCGTTTGTTTGTCTGTCGCGTTGCTGCCCGCCATGCCGGACGGCCTCCGCGCGGCAAGCACTTCCAACGGCGCCGGTGACTTTCTCGCTGCGATGACCGATCGCGCCATCGCGCAGTTGACCGACGAGACCCTCGACCAGCCGGAGCGAGAGGCCCGGTTCCGCGAGCTGTTCCGGGAAACCTTCGATGTGCCCGCGGTTGGGCGTTTCGTCCTCGGCCGCTATTGGCGCAGGGCCAAGCCCGATGTGCGCGAGACGTTCCTGTCCGTCTTCGAGGAGATCATGGTCCAGCGCTTCGCGCCGAGGTTCGCCGGTTATGCCGAGGCCAGGTTCGAGATTAGCGGTGTCAAGGCGCTTCAGGGCGAAGGTCAATACGTGGTCATCTCGAAGGTTTCGGCCAACCAGGGCGAGCCGGTCCAAGTCAACTGGCGCATTCGGGAGCGGGATGGACATTTCAAGATTCTGGACGTGATCGGCGAAGGCGTGAGCATGGCGATTACGCTGCGTTCGGAGTACACCTCGGCGATCAAGGATGCCGGCGGCCAAGTCGAGGGCCTGATCGCCCGCCTGCGCAAGCAGGTCCAGAACCAAGCCGACACCCAGACCACCAACAACACCAGCGATTGACCGGCGCCGGCGGGATTGAACCGCGCCGGTTCGATTCCGTCGAAAAGCGCCCTAGCGTTCCAGTCGAATAGCGCCCTAGCGCTCCAGGCGCCGGTACTTGATGCGGTGCGGCTGATCGGCCTCGGCGCCCAGGCGCCGGCGGCGGTCGGCCTCGTAGTCCTGGTAGTTACCCTCGAACCAGACCGCCCGGCTGTCGCCCTCGAAGGCCAGGATGTGGGTCGCGATCCGGTCCAGGAACCAGCGGTCATGGCTGATGATCAGCGCACAACCGGCAAACTCCAGGAGCGCGTCCTCGCGCGCGCGTAGGGTATCGACGTCGAGGCCGTTGGTCGGTTCGTCGAGCAGCAATACGTTGGCGCCCTCTTTGAGCATCTTGGCCAGGTGCACCCGGTTGCGCTCGCCGCCGGAGAGTTGGCCGACCTTTTTCTGCTGGTCGCCGCCGCGGAAGTTGAAGGCGCCGACGTAGGCGCGCGACTGGGTGGTGTGCTTGCCGA
>JAZFSB010000390.1:0-2260 GCA_036445935.1 Alphaproteobacteria bacterium
CTGGCTGCGTTTCGAGACGTCGAGCTTTAGCGCGTCGCTGTCGAAAAGCCGAAGCGGCGTGCCGTCCGCCTTGCTGTAATTTTCGGGCCGGAACCTGGGGTCGAGCAGGTCGAGCATGTTCAGCTGCTCGGGCGCGGCCGCTGTTGCGGTTATCCCGGCAAGCGGCGATGCGGAGCGTTCGAGCGTGACATTGCGGCCATCAATGGTGACGACCTCGCGGCAGGGGATGTCGAGGCACGCGCTATCTGGGCCAGGCATCGGATTCCTCCTTTAACGAACCAATGCCTATTACGCGCGCCGCGATGCGGGCGATGCCTTGACCGGAATCAAGCCGTGCGCGGGAACGGAGGTTTAACGGTCTATATTCTCGATAATCATGGCGATGCCCTGGCCGACGCCGATACACATGGTGCAGAGCCCGTAGCGTCCGCCGGTGCGGCTGAGCTGGTACATCGCGGTCGTCACCAGCCGCGCGCCGCTCATCCCCAGCGGATGGCCGAGCGCGATCGCGCCGCCATTGGGGTTCACGTGTTCGGCATCGTCCGGCAGGCCAAGCTCGCGGGTAACCGCGAGACCCTGGGCGGCGAACGCCTCGTTAAGTTCGATGACGTCCATATCCCCGATTGAGAGCCCGGTTTTTTCCAGTACCTTCTTGCTGGCTGGCGCCGGGCCTATGCCCATGATGCGCGGTGGTACACCGGCCGTCGCCATCGCCACCACACGGGCCCTGGGTGTCAGCCCATGGCGCGCGGCCGCGCTTTCCGATGCCAGCAGCAGCGCGCACGCCCCGTCATTGATGCCGGATGCGCTACCCGCCGTCACCGTGCCGCCTTCGCGAAACGGTGTCGGCAATTTGGCGAGCTTCTCAATCGTTGTGTCGGGCCTGGGGTGTTCGTCAACCGCTACCGTGACCGGATCGCCGCGCCGCTTCGGAACAGAAACCGGCACGATTTCCTCGGCCAGCCGGCCGGCCTCCTGGGCGGCGGCGGCACGTTGCTGGGAGCGCAGCGCAAAGGCGTCCTGATCGGCGCGCGAGATTTGGAATTCCTCGGCGACGTTCTCCGCCGTTTCCGGCATTCCGTCGACGCCGTATTGCGTCTTCATCAGCTTGTTAACGAAGCGCCAGCCCAGCGTGGTGTCGTAAACCGCGTTGGCGCGCGCGAACGCGGTCTCGGCCTTGGGCATGACGAACGGCGCCCGCGACATGCTCTCAACGCCGCCGGAGATGATCAGCTCGCATTCGCCCGCCTTGATAGACCGCGCCGCGATCCCGGTCGCATCCAGCCCTGACCCGCAAAGCCGGTTCACGGTCGCACCCGGCACCTCGGTCGGCAGCCCAGCCAGCAATAGCGCCATGCGCGCGACATTGCGGTTGTCTTCCCCGGCCTGGTTGGCGCAGCCGTAAATGACGTCATCGACCGCCGACCAGTCGAGCCCCTCATGGCGTTCCATCAACGCCTTGATGGGCAGGGCGGCGAGGTCGTCGGTGCGGATGGTCGAAAGGCCACCGCCATAGCGGCCGATCGGGGTGCGAATCGCGTCACAGATGAAGGCTTCGGACATTTTGCTTATCCTGGAGTTTTCGTGGTTGCCGACTGTCGATAACGCGATAAATAGCGCGATCTCCGGCGCGGCGGAAGACCGGTTTCCGTCAAACTATCGGAGTTACCCGGCCTCGCCGTGAAGCGCATCGGTAAGCTTCGCCGTAATTTCGCGGCACCGATCGACAATAATCCCAACCCCGTCGGCGCTGAGCCCGTCCCAGTGAATGCCGGCGCTAACCACGACATTGGTGTTCAGCCGGGCGGCCAGGGCCAGGGCTGTTTCCCTGGCGACCTGGTCTTCCTTGTGCCCCACATAGGTGAGCACGGATGCCGTGGCGCTGGTTTTGTCCGGATCGGCCAGGCTGGGGCGCGGCTGGGCGGCCGCGACCGCGCCGATATGGGGTCTCTCGCCACCCCAGATATAGACCAGCACGTCCGCGCCGAGACGCACCGCCTCGGCCTCGACCGCATAAGTCTCGGCCGCTGTTCGTACCGAGGTGCGTTCAATCGTCTTCATCGCGGTATCTCCCTCATCGTTCCGCCGCCATGAGATCACACCGGACCGGCGGCGCGCACGCGTCGCAATGTCGCAGCCGTGGGCTTGCGCGGTTGCCGGACATTAACCATATAGTATGTACGGCTAATGCTGTGAGGGGCTCGATGCCCCGGGCGGCACGGAAAAATCCAATTGAATTGGAGGTGTTGAACGAGGAGTG
>JAZFSB010000391.1:0-2786 GCA_036445935.1 Alphaproteobacteria bacterium
CGGGCGTGGGCGACGTCATCTTCTTCGATAATGGCGCGACCACGCCCAACAGCTTCACCGACGTGCAGGGGGCCGCCTCTCAGGTCGGCGGCGACACGGTGATCACCTTCGGCAGCGACACCATCACCCTGCTTGGGGTCGATACCGGCTCGCTCGCCGCCGATGACTTCATGTTCTAGGCGGAATCGCGCCAACCCATTGGCCCGTAGACCGCGAAAAAGACCACGAACCCCGTACTCCACGACAGCCCGGCAATGGTGATTACGACCATGGTATCGACCGGCAGGAAGGGCGCCATGACGCGTAGCGCAGCGCCGGCGATGACCAGTCCGTATGCCGCCACCGTCGCTGGCCCGGCCGTCAGGGCACGGCCGGTATGGCCCAGCATGGCGCGGCTCATCACCGCCAGTGTCATGGTGCCGGCGGCGCCCGCGGTCAGCGCATGCAGCGCGCTAGAGGCATCGGGCGCACCGGTGAGAATGCTCAGCCCGCTCAGCGCAAACCACACCGGCAGCCACGCATAGCCAAGATGCAGGATCAGCACCAGGGGCTCGGCCGTCGTCCGCCAGCCACGCCAGCGCACGAGCCGCGCGGCATGCAGGGCCGCCGCCAGCCCGAACAGCACACCGGTGATGGCATCTTCCGGTAGCGCGACCCAAACCACCAGCGCCGCCAGCGCGCCCAGAAGCGCCAACTTGTCGAACCCGCCGAACGCGGATGGCAAGGTGGCGTGCCCCGCCTTGACCATCCAATTGCGGGTAAAGCTGGACGTCACGCGTCCCCCGATCAACGCGATCAGCAAAGCGACGGCGGCCAGCGCCGCACGCGCGAACAAGCCGGCGTCGCCATCGGTCAGGACCGCCCAGTGCCAGCCAGCGTTGCCCAGCGCGATCACACTGATAATGAGACAGATTGGCGCGTTGCGTATGTTGGCGCCGGCCACCACCTCGCGCCAGGCAAGCCCCGCGAGCACCAGCAGAAATGCCGCATCCACGACCGCGGCGGCGACCGGCCACGACGCGCCCGCGAACATGGCGATCCGCCCGGCAAACCACAGCGCCACCAGGGCGGCAAGCGGCGCGCCGGCGACCGGTAGGCGTCCGGTCCAGTTGGGGATCGCGGTCAGCAGGAACCCGGCGATAACCGCGGCCACATAGCCGAACAGCATTTCATGACCATGCCAGACGGGCGCCGCCAGCGGCGACGGAAGGGTCCAGCCCGCTGCCAGCAGGGCAAGCCACGATACGGCCGCCAGGGCGGCGAACAGGGCGGCGGCGGGAAAGAACAGCCGGAACCCGCCGCGCAGCAGGACGGGGCCGCGATAGCGCGGTGGGCGCGCTGGTTCCTGGGTCGGCTCAGAAGAAGGCAAAGAGTCTCGATTCTATGCTCTGGCGCGGCGCGGCGTCAGGCGGCGTGCCAGGCACGGGAAAGGCAGTGTGCGGCGTGAAGCGGGCGGCGCCGTCGGTCGCGGAATCGTACGATTTGATCAGCATCGCCTCATCGAACTGCATGGTCGGGAACCAGTACCATTTATGGTCCGCATTGTAGGCAATGCGGTAGGTGTAGCCGACGCGGTCTACCGCGCGGCGTTCCGACACCACCAGATCGTCGGGCGGAATGGACCGCGCATCGCAGATGCCGAGCGGCATGGTCTCAATCGCCCCGCCGGTCGAGCGCCAGACATTGATAATGGAAAAGCGGCGCGACAGCAGGTCTTCGGCCTCATCGGCGGGGAACAGGTCGCGCACGCGCTGCGGCCCGGATCGTGGCGTGTAGTCGTTGTGCACGCCTTGCACCGGCTCGCGAATTTTCATGCGGGTGCGCGTTTCCTCGGAATCCGAGCGCAACGTGTGATCAAACACGACGACGCGGGCAGCCCCGGTCGCCTCACCCACCAGCCGTTCGATCTCCGGATCGTATACCGTGCGGCGCTGTTCCTCATCATGGAAGTCGGTGACCGCGGTCCGGTGACTGACCAGCGCGAAACCTTCACGATCGAGCGACAATTCGCCGATCATCGGGCGGGCATCGTGGATAACGGCGGTCCGTTCCTCGAAACGGCCATTTCGTTCGCCCGCCGCCCCGCCCGCCACGGACGGGCGGATTACGATCGGCTCACCGGTTTTCACCACATAATTCAGCGCCGCCTCGACGCCCTCGCTCACGCTTTCCACCACACTTCTCCTCATTATCTCGGTTTGCCATAGGTTAGAGCATGATTGCCCTAAATTGAACCGCCGGGAATTTTAACGCGGGGCTTGGAATTGTGGCGGACTACGCTCAGACTCCTGAATATGAAACGAACAGGATCCCGGCCGCGATGAACCAGAGCGAAACAGATTTCGATGTCCAGCGCTGGCGCATGGTGCAGATCATTCAGGCCTATGCCGAACAGTCGGAGGCGCGTACCGGAAAGACCGAATTCAGCGACCGCGTGATGCGGGCCGCCGCCAAGGTGCCGCGCCACGCATTCGTGCCGACCGAGGCCAAGCCCTATGCCTATCAGGACGGCCCGTTGCCGATTGGCTATGACAAGACCATCTCGCAGCCTTTCATCGTGGCCCTGATGACCGACCTGCTCGAAATTCGTCCCACCAGCCGGGTGCTCGAAATCGGCGGCGGGCTGGGCTACCACACCGCGCTGTTGGCGGAATTGGCCGGCGCCGTCTACAGCATCGAGATCATCGAGGAACTGGCGCAGCAGGCACGAAAAACCTTGAACGAACAGGGCTATGACGCGGTCGAGTGCAGGATCGGTGACGGCTCGCGCGGTTGGCCGGAACACG
>JAZFSB010000392.1:0-2311 GCA_036445935.1 Alphaproteobacteria bacterium
GGCGTCATGCGGATGATCTTGTCGTCCTTCACCTCGACGAAGCCCGGCCCGCCATTGGTCATGTTGCAGACGCGGGTCATGCCGTCGCCAATATCATTGCCCCATTTCCAGCCCAGGTTCTGGGTCATCATGGTGGTCTGGGCGAACCAGTTGGCCAGCCCGTCATCGCCTTCCATGGTCAGCTTGAAATCCTTGAGCGCGTTGATCTGATCCAGCCAGTTGATCGGCGGCATCAGCAGGCTGGCGCCGAGTTCCGGCGTCTTGAACGACATCGAGATATCGGGGTCGGGATGCAGCCCGGCCCTGGAGCTCACCCGGCCGGTCTGGAATATGTAATGACGGCCGACCGACCCGTCCCAGGTGCGGATCTGGGCGATCAGGTTGCGTTCCTTCAGCCGCGCGCGGAAGGCGGGGTACCTCCAGGCCGAGAATTTCAGCAGCAACGAAAGGCCGAACAGCATTAGTGACAGTCTCATGACATCCTCAGTGTTATCCGCATATCTACTAAATACCCGCCCATTACCGCGTCTCTCAGACGCCGAGCGAGGTGGCGACGGCGCCGGTGCGCGCATCCATGTTGCCGAAAAAGAACGCGGTCCGGAATGAAGGGCGCTCCTTGAGGCGTTCGAACCAGGCGTGGACGGCGGGGTAGGTTTCCGCGCCAACCAGATCGGGGCGTAAATCCATCATGCGCTCGATGAACGGGACCATCGCGATATCGGCCAGCGAAAACGCGTCGCCGGCAAGATAGGAACTCTCGGCGAAGGTCTTTTCCATGCGCTCGAACGTGAGCCGCATTTTGTCGTAGGCGGCGTTCATTTCGTCTTCCGAGAAACCGCCGCGCGCTACCTGGCGCCAACGGGCCCGGCGTTCCTCGGTCGGCACCCGGCCGACGACGCGTTCAAGTTCGTCGTCCGACAGTTTCTCGGCAACCGGGCGGCTTAACTTGTCCCAAGTCGGCACATAGACCGCGGCATAGCCCACATCGTCGGACCATTTCTCCCACAGCCGCATGCGGGCGTCCCCGGCGGGATTGCCAGGCCTCAGCGGCGGGTCGGGAAATGCGTCCTCGAGATATTCGATGATGATGGTTGATTCGCAAACCGGCCGGCCATCATGCACAAGCGTCGGCACCACCCCCTTGGGGTTGAGCTTCAGGTAGTCGGGGTCGTGCTGCTCGAATTTCTGCAAATTCAGCAGGTGGCTTTCCCACTCCAGCCCTTTTTCGGCCAGGCACATGCGCACCTTCTTCGAGCAGGTAGAGGCGAGGCCATGATAGAGAGCGAGCATGCGTGTTTTCCAACGGTGCGAGGATGCCCCGGTATAGCATCCGCGCGCCGGGCCTGAAACCACCCCCTCGGCCTTCGGCCCGGGCATGGATGACGGTGACAGGCGGCAGGGCCTATACTCGCGCGTTCACAACCCCGGGAAAGATCTGAATGCCCTACCAGGATTTGCGCGACTATCTCGACGAGCTGGCCCGTCGCGATCTGCTCCATGTGATCGACGAGACGGTGAGCAAGGATACCGAACTGGTGCCGCTGGTGCGGCTTCAGTTTCGGGGCCTGCCCGAATCCGAACGCAAGGCGTTCTGGTTCAAGAGCGTGACCGATGCGCGCGGACGTGATTTCGACGCCTCCGTGGTGCTCGGCACTCTCGGCAGCTCACGCGCGGTCTATGCCGCGGCACTGGGCGTTGAACCCGACGGTATCGGTCCGTGCTGGGCCGCGGCGCAGGGCAATCACCTGCCCCCGCATGAGGTCGACGCCGCGACCGCGCCGGTCAGGGAGGTGGTGCTGCGCGCGCCCGATCTGGATGGCGGCGTCGACCGCTTCCCGCATCTGATTTCGACGCCCGGCTTCGACCCGGCGCCCTATCTCACCGCCGGCGTCTGGGTGACGCGTGACCCGGAAACCGGATCAAACAATCTCGGCATCTATCGCGGCATGATCAAGGCGCCCGACCGGGTCGGCTGCGCCACCGATGTTTCAACCCAGCATCTCGCCATCCAGTGGGAAAAGGCGCGCCGCATGGGCCAGCATCTCGACGTCGCGGTGTTCCTGGGCGGGCCGCCGTCGCTGCTGCTGGCGGCGGCCAGCAAGCTGCCTTACGGGGTCGATGAATACGGCATCGCCGGCGCGCTTAACGGGGCGGCGATCGACGTGGTCCGGGCGGAAACCGTCGATTGCATGGTGCCGGCCCATGCCGATATCGTGATCGTGGGCCGCTTTCGCACCGATTTTCTTGAGCCCGAAGCGCCTTTCGGCGAAGCCAGTGGTTATCTCGTCCCGCGCAAGATGGAAAAGCTGCT
>JAZFSB010000393.1:0-9277 GCA_036445935.1 Alphaproteobacteria bacterium
ACACCAATGCACCAAGCATCATGATCGGCGACAAGGCATCCGACATGATCCTGGGCAACGCGGCACCTTGATTGCAACGTCCGCTTTCGGGGGCGACGCGGACCTCGAAAACATAGGGTTTGTAGCAAACGCATAGGGATTGGGACTGGAATGGAACGACGCAGGGTCGATGTAAGCAAGGTTGATTTGGAGGGGTTGCGCGACCCCGAAATAGAAGCCTTGAAAAGCGTTCAGCCGCCAACTGATATCCCTTTCAATATCGCCAAAATGGGACATGCCGTGTTGCTTGTCCGGGATATCGACGCCTCGGTTCAGTTCTACACGCAGGTGCTGGGGTTCAAGGTGTCCGACGTATATCCCAGCAGCATGATAAAGGGACGGATGGTCTTCCTGCGCTTTAACGACGACCATCATGGCCTCGGTCTCGTGGGTCAGGGACAGGAAGCATCCGGGCATCGCGAGTTGCATCATATGGCATTTGAGGTGCCGACGATCGACGAGGTATTTCGGGCGAGAGACCATCTTACCAAGCTTGGCATTCATCTCGCCTTCGATGGTCGGCGGCGGGCGGGCTCTCAGGTCTCGGTGGAATTTGAGGACCCGGACGGTCATCGCATCGAAATTTTCTGGGGGCTCGACAAGGTCGATTGGGATGGCGAAGCTCGTCCCGCCGAAGAATGGAAGCCCAAACATACGCTCGAGGAAGCGGTCGACGACGCACCGCCCGGCCAGATCACGACGCTCGCCGATCCATCCTTGCGTCGGACTTAAGTCATGTTCCGCCAATGTGGAAGGAGACTCTGATGGCGTCTGTAACGCTAGCGTACACGACCGATGATATCGAATATGTGCGGCACGACGACAGGCCGTTCATGCTGCGGTTGTTCAGACCGGCGGGCGCCGGGCCGTTTCCCACCGTGATTGTCCTGCATCCCGGAGGCTGGGCGCACGGCGATTTATCCGGCTGTCAGCCTCAGGGCGAGGCATGGGCGCAAGAGGGTTTCGCCGTCGTGTCACTCGATTTCCGGCAAGGGGCGGATCAGTATCCGTCCTCGTTGACCGACATCAACACTGCGGTCCGGTGGGTCAAATCACATGCGGCGGATCTAAGGATAGATCCGGACCGGGTTGCGCTCTCGGGTTATTCGAGCGGCGGGCATCTCGCCATGCTGGCTGCGATGCGGCCAAACGATCGGCGCTATGCCGCGATCGATATCGATGATGGTGTGTCTGCTGTCGATGCCACCGTCAGATGTGTCGGAGTGGCGTGGCCGGTTATCAATCCGTTGTCCCGATATCGGCACGCGAAACGCCATTTGACCGGCGAAGCGGCGGCGCTTTGGGCGAAAAGCGCCCCGGAGGACCATCACAAACCGGACGGGATAATAGAAAACCATCACCTCTACTGGGCGGATGAGGACGCCATGGCGGAAGGAAACCCGCTATTGGCGCTCGAACGCGGCGAGTCCCTCGCGATGCCGCCAACACTGTGGGTTCAGGGAAAGCCTGACATCGTCCACAATTACCAGGATCTCGATTCCGATGTCGATGTCAACGAACCGGAGCGATTTGCCCGCCTCTATCGCGCCGCCGGCGGCGAAATCGAAGTTCTCTATATCGATTACGCAACCCGCATGGGACGTGCGTCCTTTCAACCGCTGGCCGCCTTCTTTCACAAGCACCTGTCGTAGGCGCTCGCTTCGGTAGAAACTCTTCATTGACGCCCTCTCCGGCGAGGCGTCTACTCAGTTGTATGAGGAGAGCTGCTGCAACCATTCTGGTCGCATTGATGGTCACCCTTGGGAACGGCATGGGTGTCGCTTGGGCAGGTTATGATGAAGGCTTGGCGGCATACAAGCGGGGCGATCATGCGGAGGCGCTGCGCGAATGGCGGCCACTCGCCGAGCAGGGTGATGTAAAGGTCCAGTTCTTCCTCGGCGTCATCTACACCAAGGGACATGGCGTAACCCGGGACTCCACCAAGGCCGTGAAGTGGTACCGCAAGGCCGCGGAGCGGGGCAATGCGCGCGCTCAATACAAGCTTGGTGTGATTTACAGTGCCGGCAAAGACATCCCCAAGGATTATGTGCAGGCGCACCTTTGGTTTAACGTCGCCGATTCCGTCGGTTACGTGGCCGCGGCCAGGAAACGAGACTTTATCGCCAACCAGATGACTCCGGCGCAAATTGCCACGGCGCGGAAGCTGGCCCGCGAATGGTGGGCGAGAATTCGAAATCAGTAGAAGTAGTCGTCGCGGGTCCGGACATTTGTCCGGCGCCTTCCATTGTCGGGGGCAAAGCGGACTTTACGCAGCCAGACGATTTTCCCTTATCTTTGTCTTAAGCACTTCCTAACCGAAAGGCTGGACTATTGGCATCACCTCTTAATAAGGGGCTTGGTTTACTGCCGAAAGTCACGCTAAATGGCACAAAAACTGCCGTTCCCCGTTTCGGACCTGACAGATCAACAGAGTGAGGCCGTCCACGCCACCGCCTGTGTTTTGGTGCATCAGGAGCGGGCAACGGGTGCCGGCGTCCATAACGGCGGACAATATATGTGCGTGTTTGACTGTCGCGGAGAGCCTTATCGCATCAGTCTAGCCAGCCTTGGTCTCATGAGATCCTGACAGGCGATACCATTCGGTGAGGTCGAGGATGGATTATGTTGAACAATTTATTCACTGGATGATTACCGGCGGATGGGCTTGGATCGCGCCGGTTATGTTCGTGGCCGCATCCCTTGCCCTGAAACGACGTTAATTCAGCATTGCCTAAAGCACATTCCATTAGCGTTCCCCCAACACAATATGTCGGACCGTTTTGACCTTTCCCTCAGGATCGGAATGCCATTGCCGTCATTCTGATATAAGTTGAGAAAAATTATCCAACAGACTGAAATCATTCCCACTCTATAGTCCCGGGCGGCTTGGACGTTACGTCGTAGGTGACGCGGTTGATGCCCTTGACCTCGTTGATGATGCGGGTCGCCACCTGGGCCAGGAATTCGTGCTCGAACGGGTATGAGTCCGCCGTCATCCCGTCGGTCGAGGTCACGGCACGCAAAGCGCAGACATGTTCGTAGGAGCGCGCGTCGCCCATAACGCCGACGGTGCGCACCGGCAGCAGCACGGCAAAGGCCTGCCAGATCACGTCATACAGCCCGGCCTTGCGGATTTCCTCGATATAGATGGCGTCGGCCTTGCGCAGGATATCGCAACGTTCGCGCGTGATCGGGCCGGGCATGCGGATGGCGAGCCCGGGGCCGGGAAACGGGTGGCGGCCGACCAGTTCATGCGACAGGCCGAGCTCGCGGCCCAGCGCGCGCACCTCGTCCTTGAACAGCTCACGCAGCGGCTCGACCAGCTTCATGTTCATGCGCTCGGGCAGCCCGCCGACATTATGGTGCGACTTGATGGTGACGCTGGGCCCGCCGGTAAAGGATACCGATTCAATGACATCGGGATAGAGCGTGCCCTGGGCGAGAAAATCCGCGCCGCCGGCGTTGTTCGCCTCTTGCTCGAACACGTCGATGAAGGTGGCGCCGATGATCTTGCGCTTTTGCTCGGGATCGGTGACGCCGTCCAGCTTGCCAAGAAACAGATCGCTGGCGTCGCGATGGACCAGCGGAATGTTGTAGTGCTCGCGAAACAGCGCCACAACCTGGGCGCCTTCATCCTGGCGCAGCATCCCGTGATCAACGAACACACAGTGCAATTGATCGCCGATCGCTTCATGGAGCAGAACCGCGGCGACCGAACTGTCGACCCCGCCCGACAGGCCGCAGATCACCCGCCCGTCGCCAACCTGGGCGCGGATTTGCGCGACCGCGCGTTCGCGGAACGCCGCCATGGTCCAGTCGCCGGCAAGCCCCGCGACCTTGTGACAGAAATTAGCCAGCAGCCGCGCTCCCTGCGGCGTATGGACCACCTCGGGATGGAACTGGACGCCATAGAAGCGCCGCGCGTCATCGGCGATGGCGGCCTGTGGCGCGCCATCACTGGTGCCGACGACGCGGAACCCGTCGGGCAACCTCTCGACCCGGTCGCCGTGGCTCATCCATACCTGTTCGCGGTCGCCGACGCGCCACAGCCCGTCGAACAGCGCGCAATCGTCGGTGATATCCAGATAGGCGCGCCCGAATTCGCGGTGATCGGATGCGGCGACGGCGCCGCCAAGCTGGTCGCACATGATCTGCTGACCGTAGCAAATGCCGAGCACCGGCACGCCGAGTGTAAACACCGCATCGGGCGCGCGCGGCCCGCTCTCCGCCGTTACCGAGGCGGGCCCGCCAGACAGAATGATGGCGTCCGGTTCAAGCGCCGCGATTGCCTCGTCGCCCTTGTTGAACGGATGGACTTCACAATAGACACCGGATTCGCGCACGCGCCGGGCGATAAGCTGGGTAACCTGCGATCCGAAATCGAGGATCAGAACGGTTGCGCTCATGCGCCGCCCGTCATAATGGAGGCTCCTGGCCGGGCATCACCAGCTCATTGGTGTCGACCCAGCCATAGGCGGTTTCCGTCACCGAGACCTCACCCACGCACTCGTCTCGGGTCGCCACGCGCCGCCCCCCCATCGCTTCGTAGAAAAAGCGCGACGGGTTATTCGACAGCACCCAGACCAGCAGCGACGGGCCGCATTCGCGCTTGAGCCGGGTGGCCAGCTTGACGAACAGCGCCCGGCCGCTCCCCTCGCCCTGAAATTCATCGAGCAGGTACAGCGCATAGACTTCGCCGTCCTCGTTCATATTACGGTCGCGCGACGGGCCGCCGCTGATGAAGCCCACCACGCCCGCGTCGGAATGATCGGCGACAAAGACATAATGACGCCGGCGGAAACGCCCCAGCACCCGGCGCCACCAGTGCGCTTCGCGCGCCGCGCTCGACAGCCGCACCAGCATGTCCTCGGGCAGCATGCCGGCATAGGTAGACCGCCAGCTTTCGACATGAACATGCGCGATCGCGTCGGCATCGTCGATTCGGGCCCGGCGGATGGTGACGGTCGCCACGTTCAGCCTTCCTTCCGATAATTGGGCGCCTCGCGCGTGATGGTCACGTCATGGACGTGGCTTTCGCGGCGGCCCGCCTCGGTTGAACGGCGCAGTCGGCAATTCTTCTGCATGTCGCCGATCGACCCGTTGCCGGTATAGCCCATGGCCGCGCGCAAGCCGCCGTTGAGCTGATGGATCACGCCGCCGACGGGTCCCTTGTAGGCAACCTGGCCCTCGACGCCCTCGGGCACCAGCTTCAGGGTGTCGGATACTTCCTGCTGGAAATAGCGGTCGGCGGAGCCGCGCGCCATCGCGCCCAGCGAGCCCATGCCGCGATAGGATTTATAGGACCGGCCCTGATACAGGAACACCTCGCCCGGCGCCTCGTCGGTGCCGGCGAACAGCGATCCGATCATGGCGCAGTCGGCGCCCGCGGCGATCGCCTTGGCAAGGTCGCCAGGATATTTAATGCCGCCATCCGCGATCGCCGGCACGTCGTGCTTGTGGCATTCCTCGGCGGTTTCCAGGATAGCGGTGAATTGCGGCACGCCGACGCCGGCGACCACGCGCGTGGTGCAAATCGAGCCCGGCCCGATGCCGATCTTGACCGCGTCCGCGCCGGCATCGATCAGCGCCTTGGCACCCTCGGCGGTGGCCACGTTTCCAGCGATGATCTCGGCCCGATTGGAGAGGCGCTTGATGCGCGAAACGGACTCCAGCACGCCAGCCGAATGCCCGTGCGCGGTATCGACCACGATGACATCGGATTCGGCGTCAAGCAGCGCTTCCGCGCGCTCCATGCCGGCATCGCCCACCCCGGTCGCGGCCGCGACCCTGAGCCGCCCGCGATCGTCCTTGTTGGCGTCGGGGTGAAGCTGCGCCTTTTCAATGTCCTTGACCGTCACCAGCCCGACGCAGCGATAGGCGTCATCGACGACCAGCAGCTTCTCGATCCGGTATTGGTGCAAAAGCCGCTTGGCCTCGTCCATGTCGATGCCTTCGCGCACCGTGATCAGGTTCTCGTGGGTCATCAGCGCGCTGACCTTCTCACTCTTGTCGGTGGCGAAGCGCACGTCGCGGTTGGTCAGGATGCCGACCAGCTTCTTGCTGTTCCGTTCAACCACCGGAATGCCGGAAATGCGGTAGTCCTGCATCAAACCCAGCGCGTCGGCCAGGGTCTGTTCCGGGGCTATGGTGACCGGGTTGATCACCATGCCGGATTCGAATTTCTTCACCTTGCGGACCTCGTCGGCCTGCTCGGCGATTTCCATGTTCTTGTGGACCACGCCGATGCCTCCGGCCTGGGCCATGGCGATGGCGAGCGCGCTTTCCGTCACCGTATCCATGGCGGCCGAAATCAGCGGGATCCTGAGATCCAGCTTGCGCGTTAGCCGCGTGGCAAGATCGGCTTGCGATGGCAGGATCTCCGAGTGCGCCGGAACCAGGAGAACGTCATCGAATGTCAGGGCTTCAGGTATATCCATTGGGACTCCGATACGGCGTGGGGCGCGGATCATACAACATCACTTGGTCGAATCCCAACGCTATGCGCGCCTGGCTGGCGGCTGGCGGCCGACGGCCCCATCTATTTAAGGAGAAGAGCTGTAAATCAAAGGGGAAGAGAGCCGATGATCAAGAAAACCGTCACATGGTATCTCGTCGCCGATGGCGCGCGGGCGCGTCTTTTCGCCAATGACGGGCCCGGCAGGGGTCTCCACCCGGCCACCGACAAGACATATGCACTGGATGAGGTGCGGCGCACACAGGACATCGTCTCCGACCGCGAAGGCCGCGGCGCCGGACCGGCCGGCGGCAGCGGCCATGCGATGACCGCCCCCACCGACCCGCGCGCGCATGAGGAAGCCGAATTCGTGCGTCATCTGGCCGGCGAAATCGGCGAGATGGGACAAAAGAACCAGTACGACCGGCTGGTCATCGTCGCCGCCCCCCAGGCGCTCGGCGCGCTACGGGCTCACCTGCCCCGCGCCGCCCAGGACAAGCTCATTGGCGAACTCAACAAGGATCTGACCCAGCTGACCGCCGCCGATATCACGCAACATTTGGAAGCCGCCGGGCTGCTGCTCTAGCAGGCGGTTCGGCGCCGGGGCGGTTGAGAGGAAATTGCCTTACCCGCGGAAGCCGGTCGCGACCAGGTAGGTTTCGGGCGAGCTGTCACGGCTGGCCGGCGGCTTGACGTGGCGGACCTGGGCGAATAGCCGCTTGAGATCCGCCAGCAGCGTGCCCTCGGCGCCACCCTGGAACACCTTGGTGACGAAGGCGCCGCCGGGCTTCAGTACCGCGCCAGCGAAATCTGCCGCCGCCTCGCATAGCGTCACCGTGCGCAGATGATCGGTCTGGCGATGGCCTGTCACCGGCGCCGCCATGTCGCTCAGAACAACATCGACCGGCCCGCCCAGCGCCTCGCGGATACGGTCAGGGGCATCCGCGTCCGTCATGTCGAGTTGCAGCATGGTCGCTCTGTCCACCGGCTCCATCTCGTTGCAATCCACAGCTATGACCTCGCCGCCACGCCCAACGCGCTCGACCGCGACCTGGGTCCAGCCGCCCGGCGCGGCCCCCAGATCAACCACCCGCGCGCCCCGCTTCAGCAGATGCAGCTTGTCGTCGAGTTCGGTCAGCTTCCAGGCCGCGCGCGAGCGATAGCCGGCGCGCTTGGCATCGGCCACGTAGGGATCGTTGAGCTGGCGCTGCAGCCAGCGGGTCGATGAAATCGTGCGGCCCCGGGCGGTGCGGACCTTGACCTTGAGCCGCCGCGCCCCGCGGCCGCTGCTCCTGCCGCTGCTTCGACCGGTCATCAGTGCGCCCGCCGGGGCCTGAGGTCCGTCGCGCCTTCGGCCAGCGCCAGCAATATGCCCTCGCGCACGCCGCGATCGGCGACCTGCAGCCGACCGGCCGGCCATAACCGGCACACCGCCTCCAGCACGCCACAGCCCGCGACCACAAGTTCGGCCCGGCCCTGGCCGATACAGGGCTGGGCCGCGCGTTCGTCGAAGCTTGAACTCACCAGCATGTCGATCACCCGATGCACCGAAGTGAAATCCAGCCAGGAGCCATCCACCACCGAACGGTTATAGCGCGGCAGCTCCATATTGACGCCGGCGATGGTGGTTACCGTCCCCGCCGTGCCCAGCATCTGGACCTCGCCGCGCTCGATGGCCCCGGCGATACCGTGCGCTTCGTCGAACGGGCGCAGCATGGCGATGATATCGTCCACCATTCTCCGGTAGGCGTCGGGCTGAAATTCGGGATCGCCATAGCGTTCGGTCATGGTGACGACGCCGCAGGGCAGCGATATCCAGCCCTCGATCACGGGCGGCGCATCCGTATGCAGCCGCACCCAAAGGATCTCGGCGCTGCCGCCGCCGACATCGAAGGTCAGCGCATAGGGAATTTTGGGATCAAGCAGCGGCAGGCAGCCGGCCAACGTCAGCTCGGCCTCCTCCCGCGATGGGATGGTTTCCAGATGCAGCCCGATCTCGCGCCCCACCCGCTCGACGAAAGCCGGCCCGTTGCTCGCTTGGCGGCAGGCCTCGGTCGCTATATAGCGCCCACTGGTCACCGCCCGGCGGCCGACCTTCTCCGCACAAATTCGCAGCGCCGCCAACGCACGCTCGATCGCGGCTTCCGACATCTCGCCGGAAAATGTCATCCCCTCGCCCAGCCGGACGATACGCGAAAACCCGTCGATCACGTGAAAGCCCTCGCGCGTCGGGCGAGCGATCAGCAGCCGGCAATTATTGGTGCCGAGATCGAGGGCGGCGAATATGTGGCGCGGCGCGCTCCGGCGGCGGCGGCGATTATACGCGCCACGGCGCTTGCGCGTCGTTTGCCCAGCGGCCTGTCGACCGGAGTCGAGCGGACTGTTCACCACGTCATTCCTTATTTTGCCCGGACCCCAACCGGCCCAGGCCCCGTTATCGCCGGGATCTGGCAACGATTGTAAACCGAAAGTCCGACCCTGCAAATGGGTGACTGGCGTGACTGGGCTGGGGCCGGGATGACAGCCGAGCCGGCGGCGAAATCCGGGAGGTGAAGCCCCCCCTTGAAAAACTTGTTTGGCGCGATACGGATATGCTAATCGTAGCCCCCGCGCGCCAAAGCGCGGCCAACCCTCCGCTGGGGGATAGTTTAACGGTAGAACTCTCGGCTCTGACCCGTGCAGTCCTGGTTCGAATCCAGGTCCCCCAGCCAGCATGCTTTTCTATTTATTTATCAATACCTTATGGACACTTTGAGCCAAACGCGGGTACACGTTTCGGGTACA
>JAZFSB010000394.1:0-2685 GCA_036445935.1 Alphaproteobacteria bacterium
GCCATCGAGCTCGACAGTCGCGGTGCGCTCGGTAAGGCCCCGCCGGTGGGCTGCCACCAGCGCGGCACAGGCCCCGGTGCCGCAGGCCTGGGTGATGCCGGCGCCGCGTTCCCACACGCGAAGCCGGCTGGTGTTCCGGTCCTGGATTTGCGCGATGCCGATATTTGCGCGTTCCGGGAACGCCTTGTGATGTTCCAGCCCCGGGCCCAGCGTCACAAGGTCCAGTGCGTCCGCGTCATCGACGAAAAAAACGCAGTGCGGGTTGCCCATGCTGACGGCCGCGGGATCGGCCAACGGGCCGGCCGAAATATCCAGATGCAGCGTGTCTGCCGGGGCGGCCAGCGGGATGTCGCGCCAGTCCAGCCCCGGCCGGCCCATATCGACCGCGATCCTGCCATCTTCCAGCCCCTCGGCTTCGAGCAGCCCGGCGTCGGTCTGGATGCGCAGGCTGTCGCGGCCTTCCTGCCCCATCACCAGGGCGGCGACGCAACGCGTGGCGTTGCCGCAGGCCGCGACCTCGCCGCCATCGGCGTTGTGGATGCGCATGAACAGGTCGGCCTCGCCATTCGTGGCCGGCTCCATCACGATCACCTGATCGCAGCCAATACCGGTATGGCGCGCGGCGATCGCGCGCACGCGCTCCGCGTCCAGCGCAAGCTTTCGCGCGCGGGCGTCGATCACCACGAAGTCGTTGCCGAGCCCGTGCATCTTGGTGAAGGCGATCCGTGTCATAGCCGCCTTATAGAGCATGATCCCCTAATATTGAACCATCTGCTCAGCGGTCCTCGCCGCCCCAGCCGCGGAAACGCTTTTCGCCCTCGTTGCAGGGTGGAACCCAGCGGCCCTTGCCGGAAGCCCGGCCGGTCTGGGCCAGACCGGTGGCGCCGATCGCCCCCGGCCCGCCTTGTCGGCCCGCGATCTCCAGGATCATCTTGCGGCGAATGGCGCGGGCAAAGGTGCGGAAATTTTTGGCGACCACGATGAAGGCGCCGCGCCCGCCGATCACGCAGTGCCGGTAATAGAGGTCAAGATTGGGCATCGGCATGCGGTCGAAGGTCGGCCGGTCGTTCATGATCGGCAGCCCGTTGATGGTGATGCCCTGGGCAACCGCTTCGTCGCGTGTCGGCGTCACCAGCGCGCCGGTATTGTTGGGTCCGTCGCCCGAGATGTCGATGATCCGCCGCGTGCCCTTGAAGCCATTGCCCGGAAACAATCGCGCGCCGTGATAGATGGCATCGCTGATCGAGGTCCACGGGCCGGAGCCGGGTGGTATGCTGGCCAGTTTCGCGGCAAAGGCGCGGGCGGTCTCCGGCCCGTCGATCAGGGTCCAGCCGACCACCATGTCCTGATAGCCGTCACCCGCCCATTCGAAATAGGTAACCGCGATGCGCCCAAGCGTGCCGCTCCGGATCGCCCAGATGATTTCCGGGTCGGTGATCGCGTCGATATAGCCCTGGCGCTGCAGCCGGGCTTCTTCGTTGTCGATGCTGCCCGATATGTCGATTGCCAGCACCAGCTCCAGATCGACCGGTACCGGACGCGTGTTTTGCGCGCTGGCGCTGGCGGCCAGCAACAGGGTAACCCACGCTATCGGCGCAAATCTCCACATTCCGGGGTTACCCCTCGATGATTTCAACCAGTGATCCGTCGGCGGCGATGCAGCCGGCCAGCAGCACGCCGCCGAAGCCGCTACCGCCGTCCAGGCTGATGGTGTAATCGGTGGTGACCGCGCCG
Source organism: Alphaproteobacteria bacterium (assembly GCA_036445935.1). Classification (GTDB taxonomy): domain Bacteria; phylum Pseudomonadota; class Alphaproteobacteria; order MPNO01; family UBA2964; genus JAZFSB01. Next base: position 1,735 of record JAZFSB010000394.1, read on the forward strand.
CGATGCTCGGGATCGAAGCCGCGCACCACCTTGGCGAACTCGCCATAGGGGGCTTTGATCTCGTCGAAGCCGCGCGCGCCCCACCAGAACGTGTCGCCCTGGGCGTCGAGCGGCCGGTCGGGCGCGATGCCGCGGCTGACCAGCAACACGGCCCCGGTATCGGTATAGGCCGCCCGGCGCAGCGCACTTAGCCAGTCCTGGTGGCCCGGCGTTGCCTGGAAGGCGTCGCGCAGCTCACCGGTCCAGCGGGTGATCGCGACCGGCCCCTGGCGCGCCGCGCTCAATGCCTGATCGACGTTGCCGCCATAAGCCTCGATGGTCGGTCCAATCCCGTGATCCAGCATCCATTGCAGCACCTCGGGCGGGCCGACCGCGAACTGAAGCTGCATGAGGCGCTGCCACATCTCCTCCTGCGCACCACGCAGGAACACAAGGTCGTGGATGAAAGTGTTGGGACGGGCCAGGAAGGCGCGGCGGAAATCGATGATCGCGTCCAGCGTTTCGCGCACCAACGGCCCCGGCCCCATCATGTTGCCGAGATAGACCACCCGGTCGCCCGGCTTCAGCCGATCCGCGATTTCCTCATGAATGGTTTGCGCGCGCGCCGCATCGCCATGGATGGAACCAATCGCCCAGACCCGTCGCGCCCGGCGCAGGACGCCAAAAACCGACCCATCGACCATGCCGGAATTAGGCGCTAATGGCCGAATTGCGTCAAGGGGAATGGGGTGGCTGGGCGGGTTCGCGGGCGCGGCCCTATACCGAGGCCGGAGCCCCGTTTCCCTTGACTTCCGCGCCTTTCGGGGCCACATTCCGGCCATCTGAGGTTAGGCTCGAACGCGTGAGCGCCCGAGGGTGTCCGCCGGTCCGCGAGTTTTCGCGCACCGGTGCGTTTTGCGTTTGGCCCTGGATGACGAGAAAAAGGCGAGAATTTAGACCATGTTCGACGCG
>JAZFSB010000395.1:0-5400 GCA_036445935.1 Alphaproteobacteria bacterium
ATCCCTTCTGGCCGCAATGGGTCAAAAAGCGAAAACCTGACGGCAGCGGCCTGCTAGCGCACGAAATCGAGCGTCATGCCGTCGAGCGGGACATTCTGGATGACCTTCATGGCCTTGCTACGCTCCCACGTCTCGGCTGGGTCGCTGTCGGCTTCGAGCTGCTTGAGGCGCGGGAATACCTCATCGACATAAAGCCGCATCGAGCGTTCGGTTTCGGCGTGGGTGACGAAGCCTGCCTGACCCATCATCAGCATGTTGCCGAACCCGCCTGAATATTCCCAGAACTCCTTGAGCTGTTCATAGACCTGATCGGGTGTGCCGACGAACATGTTGCCGCGCGCCATTTGCTCGTCGAGCGTGGTCGTCAGCGGAATTCCGGCCCCGCCGCGCTGGCCCTTCATGATCTGGGCGGCGATGTGCGGCGGATGATAGCCCGGCGGGTTCGACCATTTGACCGGCACCTTGTTCGCCTTCATGTACCAGAGCAGCTTTTCCGCCCCTTCGCGCGCTTTCGTCTCGTTGTCGGCGACATAGACCAGCCCCAGATAGCCCAGCCGGTCGAACGGCGCGTGCTCGCCATGCAGCTTCAGGTAATCCTCGCGGTAGCCGTCGAAGATTTCGCGGATCCGGCCATAGCCGGCCAGGAACACGGCGCCGACATGCTTATGGCTGGCTACGCGCTCGGTGCTGCCGCGACCCCCCATGGTGATCCAGACCGGCGGGTGCGGCTGCTGATAGGGGCGCGGCCACAGGTTGATCTGGCGGCCGTGGAACCAGCGGCCCTCGAAGTTGAACGGTCCGTCATGGGTGGTCCAGGCCTTCATGATCATGTCGTGCGCTTCCCACAGCCGCGCGGTGCCGCGAAAGGGGATTCTGTTGGCGGGAGCTGCTTCGTAGGGCACGCCGCGCACGAAGCCGCATTCCAGCCGTCCCTTGGAGATCACGTCGATCAGCGCCATTTCCTCGGCGACGCGCAGCGGGTTGCGGCGGTTGGCGATTGGGTTGCCGAGGATCAGCAGCCGCGCCTTCTTGGTTTCGCGCGCCAGGATGGCCAGCATCAGCGGGGCGGCGGGCACCATGCAGGTGGCGGTCTGGTGGTGCTCGTTATTCATGATATCGAGCCCCATCTCGTCCGCCATGCCCCACATGTCGAGATACCAGTTATAGAGCTCATGCCCGGTTTCGGGATCGAAGTTGCTGTTTGGCAGGTTGACGCGGATCGACTCGTAGCTGTCGGAGTCTGGCAGCTTGTGATAGGCGTCCTCGGTGAACCAGTAGGTTCTCATTTTTGTTCTCCGTCAGGCGGTAAAGGCGAGCACTTCGGCGACGAAGGCGTCCGGTTGTTCGGCGTGCGGCGCGTGGCCGGCGTCGGCGATGGCGGTGAATTTCGCCCCCGGCACCAGGGCGGCGAACTTTCTGCCATAGTCCGGCGTCACCACCCCGTCGCTGGCGCCCCACAGGAACAGCGTGGGCCGGTCGATCCGGTGCAGCCGGCCGGCGAGCTTGGGGTTGTGCATGAAGGGCTCCCACGTATAGAGCGCCAATGCGGTCCGGTTGGCGGCGACGGTCTGCATCTGCTCGTCCGTCATCTCCGCCGGGTTGGGGGCCTTGGACGTATCGTGCCACATGAGCGCCGCGAGGTCGGGCCCCGACAGGCCGAACACGTCGGCGATGTCGCGGTCGGTTGGCCCGCCATGCTTGACGCCAACGGAATCGACCAGGATCAGCTTGGCCATGCGCTCAGTCGACATGACGGCCAGTTCGGCGGCCAGCCAGCCTCCCATCGAAATTCCCATGACCACCGCGTCGCGCAGGTCGAGCTCGTCCATCAGATCCAGGTAGGTGAAGGCGAGGTCGTGGATGTCGTCATACTGATCGGGAATTTGGCTGCCGGCGAAGCCGGGATGGGTCGGGGCGATGATCTCGAACTTTTCGGCCAGCCGGTCGGTGAATGGCAGCGCCGTCACCGGCCCGCCGCCCCCGTGCAGCAGCAATAACGGTGGGCCCGAGCCCTTGCGCGTTACCGCCACTTCGACCCCGTGCAGGTCGTGGATTTCCGTGTTTTCCCCGTTTCCGGCCATGGTTTCCGTCTTTTCCTTGTTAAAATTGCAGGTATTTTGATGGACCGGTTGGGGCGGGTTGTCAAACGTCTGACCGAAAATTTGCCCGCGACCCGGTGACGCAGCGACTTCAGATATTGTATGGATACGCCATAAAGCCGAGAGGCGATGAAATTGAGCATGGGAGACGACGAATGACAGACGGGCCAGCGGCGAAACCCGCTTTGCGGCGTAATGAGGGGTATCGGGATCTGCGCGACCTTCTCGATCGGTTTGAGGAGATGGGCGAGCTGGAGAAGATCGACGGCGCGGACTGGAATCTTGAAATCGGCGCGGTGGCGGAAACCGTGGCGGCGGCCAATCCTGGCCGGGCGCCGGCCGTGCTGTTCGACAATATCCCCGGCTACAAGCCGGGCTTCCGCATCCTGTCCGGCGCGGCCAACGCCTATAAGCGGCTCGCCCTGGTGCTCGGCCTGCCCGATCCCGAGACCGAAACCGACGTGGTGCGCGGCGTGCGCAAGCGCATGCAGACGGATTTCGAGCCGATCCCGCCGGTCGAGGTGTCGACCGGTCCGGTGATGGAAAACGTCATGCGCGACGACGAGGTCGATCTATGGAGCTTTCCGGTGCCGTTCGTGCACGAGCTCGATGGCGGGCGCTATATCGGCACCGACGATTCCATCCTCATGCGCGATCCGGATTCCGGCTGGGTCAATGCCGGGACCTACCGGGTCATGGTGCATGACAAGAACACGGTCGCGATCTGGATGTCGCCCGGCAAGCAGGGGCTGCTGATCCGCGACAAGTATTTCGCCCGGGGCGAGCCCTGCCCGGTGCTGATTGCCTGCGGCCAGGACCCGATCATGTTCCTCGCGGCGCATCAGGAAATCGACCATGAGGTCGACGAACTCGCCTATGCCGGCGGCCAGCAGGGCAAGGCGCTCGAGATCATCCCAAGCGAGATTCATGGCCTGCCGATCCCGGCCAGCGCCGAGGTGGTGCTGGAAGGCGAAATGTCGCCGACCGAAACCCGGATGGAAGGGCCGTTCGGCGAGTTCATGGGCTATTACGCGTCCGAGGCGACCGAACTGCCGACCGTCAAGATCCGCCGGGTCTATTGGCGGAACAACCCGATCCTGACGCTGGCGGTGCCGTCGCGCCCGCCGGAGAACTTCACCTTCGCGCGGGCGGCGGTGAAATCGGCGCTGATCTGGAACGAGGTCGAGAAGGCCGGGCTGCCGGGCGTGCATGGCGTGTGGTGCCACGAAGCCGGCGCCGGGCGGCTGTTCAACGTGATTTCCATCAAGCAGATGTATCCCGGCCATGCCAGCCAGGCGGCCATGCTGGCCTGCAACTGCCACGCCGGCAATTACGCCGGACGCTGGGTGGTGGTGGTGGATGAGGATATCGACCCCGCCAACCTGTTCGACGTGACCTGGGCGATGTCGACGCGCTGCGATCCGCCCGAGGACGTGCAGTTCATCAAACGGGCCTGGTCGACGCCGCTCGACCCCATGCTGCAGGCGCCGCCGTGGCAGAACAATCGCGGCATCATCGACGCCTGCCGCCCCTATGGCTGGAAGGACAAGTTCCCCAAGGTCGCCGAGGCCAGCCCCGAGCTGAAGGCCAGTATCCGGGCCAAGTGGCCGCATCTCTACAAGTGAGGACCAGCCCGTGACAGGACAGCCCGGCGCAGACGCTCAAGCGGATTTCCACCGGGAAATCGGTACGCGGCATCTGGCCGCCCTGTGGGTGGCGCGCCGCGGCGTCGATATCACCAAGCCGAAATCGCCGGCGACGCCGGAACTCTGGCATTACGACGCGATCCGGCCCGACCTGATGACGGCGGGCGAGATCATCACCGCCGAAGACGCGTTCCGCCGCGTATTGGTGCTGGAGAACCCGGCATTTCCCGGCGAGATGCGCGTCACCAACACGCTCTATGCCGGCTTTCAGCTTGTGCTGCCGGGCGAAATCGCGCCGTGCCACCGCCACAGCCAGACCGCGTTCCGCTTCGTGATCGAGGGCGAGGGCGCCTATACCTCGGTCGATGGCGAACGCACCTGGCTGCATCCGGGCGATTTCATCATCACGCCGCAATGGAGCTGGCACGATCACTGCAATGAAAGCGACGCACCGGTGGTGTGGCTCGACGTGCTGGACACGCCGCTGGTCGATTTCCTCGACACCGTGTTCCGCGAAAACTATCCCGCCCCGCGCCAGCAGATCAGCCGCCCGGACGGCGATGCGCCGGCGCGCTTCGGCGCCAACATGCTGCCCGAGGGCTACCAGGCGCCGGCGATGGCCTCGCCGGTATTCTCCTACCCGTACGACCGCGCGCGCGCGGCGCTGGAACAGCTCCGCCGGGCCGAGGAATGGGACGCCTGCCACGCCCTCATGATGCAATACGTCAACCCGACGACCGGCGGGCCGGCGACGCCGACCATGGGCGCGTTTTTGCAGATGCTGCCAGCGGGCTTCGACGGTGCCGAATACCGCACCACCGAGGGCGTGCTCTACAGCGTGGTCGAGGGCGCGGGCCGCACCATCGTCGATGGCGAGCCCATCGAATGGGGCCCGCGCGACGCCTTCGTGGTGCCCGGCTGGCACCCGCACCGCCATGTGCCCGACGGGGACGCCATCCTGTTCCGCGTCTCCGACCGCCCGGTCCAGCAATCGCTCGGCCTGTGGCGCGAACAACGCCCCGGCGAGACGGTATAAAATTCCGCTCCAATCATTCGCCGCGCTTTTTGTTTGCCGAATTCCCCCGTTTTCCGTGTGTTGACAAAGCCGGGCCTGACAGTGCCAAATGGCGCCAATTGCGATCAATTTTACAGGGAGATGACGAATGAAAACGTTTGCACGATATGCCGCGCTTGGCGTCCTGTTCGCGGGGATCGCCGCGACCACGGCCGCCGAGGCCAAGCTGAAACGCATAACCATCGGTTCGAACAAACAGGGATCGGTGTTTTTCCTGCTGGCCAGCGGTTTCGCCAAGACGCTGCAGCAGAATCTTAAAATCCGCTCGACCGCGCAGCCGCATGCCGGCTCGTCTGTCTATCTGCCGCTGATGGATAATGGCGAGATCACGATGGGGCTGAACAACTCGATGGATTCGGGCGCCGCGGTTCGCGGAAAATTGCCGTTCAGGAGCAAATCGAGCAACGTTCGTGCCATCGCGCGTGTCTGGGTCATTCCCTACGCCTTCATGGTCAGGGCGGATTCCGGCCTCAAGACGATCGCCGATCTGCGTGGCAAGAAGGTCGTCACCAAGATGTCGTCGATCGTGTCGCTGACCAACCTCAATATTGCCATGCTGCGCGGCGGTGGGCTGTCGACC
>JAZFSB010000396.1:0-6553 GCA_036445935.1 Alphaproteobacteria bacterium
TGGCACCAGTTGCCGTCGATCTGGTCGGCCCACGCCGCGCCCGAAGGCATCAACAGCAGAGCCACGCCAAACATTACCGCCCGAATTGCCTTCATTGCGATCCTCCCGGTTTGTTGCGGAAATCAGCATAGCGCCGTTTCTCCATGCGCGACAGATAGCGCGCCGGGCGTTGCTGTGCTTAACTCGGCGCCGGTTTGGACAGAGGGACGGCAACAGATGGCGGACATGAAAATCGGCGTGGTCGGCGCGGCCGGACGCATGGGCGGAGCGGTAATCCGTCAGGTTGCCGAGACCGCCGGTTGCGTGGTGGCCGCGGCCTGTGAAACCCATGGCAATCCGGCGGTCGGGCGTGACGCGGGCGACCTGGCGGGCATCGGGCCGATCGGCGTCATGGTGGGAGACGATCCGGCGGCCTTGTTTCAGGCCGCCGACGCGGTGATTGAATTTTCAATCCCGGCGGCGACGGTTGAGCATAGTGGGTTGGCGGCGGCCGCCGGCTGCATTCATGTCATCGGCACCACCGGGCTGGACGCCGATCAGGAAGCGGCGCTGGCGCGGGCCGGCGAGGTCGTGCCGGTGGTCTACGCGCCCAATATGAGCCTTGCCGTCAACGTGCTGTTTGCCCTCACCCGACAGGTAGCCGCGCTTCTGGACGAAGACTTCGATATCGAAATCGTCGAGATGCACCACCGCCACAAGACCGACGCGCCCAGCGGCACCGCGCTGGGGCTGGGAAGGGCCGCCGCCGCGGGGCGCGAAGTCGAGCTGGACGAGGCCGGCGTGTTCACCCGCCACGGCCAGACTGGCGCGCGTGAACGCGGCGCCATTGGTTTCGCGACGCTTCGGGGCGGTGATGTGACCGGCGATCATTCGGTGATCTTCGCCGCCGATGGCGAACGGTTGGAACTGACCCATAAATCCCAGAGCCGACAGATTTTTACGCGTGGCGCTGTCCGCGCGGCCTTGTGGGCCCGTACGGCCGGCCCCGGCCTTTATTCCATGCAGGATGTGCTGGGGTTGACTTAAACCTATTTCCGCTCGGCCGGGATCGTGCCAGCTCGCATCCCCACCGGATCGGTCAGGTCGGAACAACGCGCTTAAGCGTCTTAAATTTCGATATCGATGATACCGCCGCGGGGCACATCGCGCCGGATTTCGCCCTGAGAAATGCGCTCGACCGAATGGGCGCGGTCGACCGGCGGCGGGCTGTTGGGGGCGCCAGCTGTCTGTTGGGCCGTGGGCGCTGTCCCCGCCTGCGGCTGGCTTTGGGGTGGGCCGGGAACCTGTCGCGGCGCCCGTCTGGGCTGTGCGACGGAGCCGGAAACATTACGCAAAAAAGCGTCACCGGGTGGTATCTGCATATCTGACTACGGGTGCTCGCGACAGGTGGGTGAATGCGTGTGAACAAGGCCCAGACTAAGACACAGCGGTTAACGACCCCTTGATCGACATCGTTAATGGCAAACAATCACAATTGAAGTAAATTTCTCTCTATTTAACAATAATTTAAACCGTTAAATGGCATCGTTGCCATCTGGGAAAGCGAGGGCGGGGCGCCGTACATGACCAGTCAGCCAAACCTCAACATGAACGAATTGCTCGATTTGGCGCGCGACAAATCGGTCGACGGACGCACGCGTCTGGTTCAGCTGGTCGGCGATCTGTTCTTCGATGAGGGGCGAATTCTGAACACGCGCGAACGCGCGCTGATGACGGACATCCTGCGCCAGCTCATCCATGACGTGGAGATGTCGGTGCGCAGGTCGCTGGCTGACAAGCTGTCCAGGGAAGCCAACGCACCCGCCGAACTGGTCACCGTGCTGGCCAATGATGAAATCGAAGTCGCCCATTCGATCCTGATGAACAGCTCCGTGTTGCAGGATCTTGAGCTGATCGAAATCATCCAGCACCGCACCTTCCAGCACCGGCTGACCATCGCCATGCGCCAGGATATTGCCGAGCCGGTCACGGATGCGCTGGTCGAAACCGACAACACCATGGTCATCCAGACGCTGATCGAAAACGACAGCGCGCAAATATCACCCAGTACGATGGTGTATCTGGTCGACCAATCCGAAACCCGGGACGCATATCAGAAACCGCTGCTCGACCGCGCCGACCTGGGCGCCCCCCTGGCAAAACGCATGTATTGGTGGGTATCGGCGGCGCTGCGCACCCATATCGTGGAACATTACGACGTCGACCCCACCGAGCTTGACCAGAACATCGAAAGTACGATCAAGACGCTCATCGACGCCCCGCACGGCGGCGCCACCGGAAAGCTGGACAATCGGCCGCTCGAAGAGGCCGCCAAGTTGTCGAAGAAAGTCTTCGGCGCCCAAACCATCACCCCGGAGACCTTGCTGCAAACCCTGCGTCAGGGCGAAGTCCGCCTATTCGAGGGCATGCTGGCGCAAACGACCGATCTACGCCCCAACCTTGCCCGCCGATTGATCTATGAGCCGGGCGGCGAGGGTTTGGCCATCGCCTGCCGGGCGATCGGCATGACCAAGGCGGATTTTGGTTCGCTGTTCCTGCTCAGCCGGTCGGCCCGGCCGGACGACAAGAGCGTGGACCCTGACGAAGTCGCCCGCGCCATGTCGTTCTTCGACCGGATTAAAGTGAAAACCGCCAAGATTGTGCTGGCTCGCTGGCGGCTCGACCCCGATTACCTGTTCGCCATCGAACAGATCCAGGGCGCCAACGAATTGAAGGCCGCCGCCGAATAGGCAACGTCACCACCACATACAAAAAGGCCCGGTTCTCCGGGCTTTTTTTGTGGCTTTATGCGTGGAACCGCACCGGTGCGAACCAACCGAAAACGCGTTAGTTTCGCGCCATGACGGAAACCAGACAGGACAAGCCCGCCAACGGGTGGGGATCGCCGCGCGGCGCTTTTTTCGGCGGCGCGCGCGACGCGATCGGCGTGCCCGTGCTGGGGCTGTCGGCGAGCTACATCGGCTATGGTGCGCTGGCGCGCGAAAACGGCTTCGATATCTGGGTCACGCTGTTTTCCTCCATCGCCATCTGGGCCGCACCCGCTCAGGTTTTGATGGTGGAAATGCACAGCGCCGGCGCCTCGCTTGTGCTCATCGTCATCGGGGCCGCCGCGGTCAACATGCGCTTCCTGCCGATGTCGGCCGCCCTGATGCCCCATCTGGCAGCGGGCGAGCCGCGGCGCTGGCGACTTTTCGCGGCTGCCTATTACATCGCCATCCTGTCCTGGGCCTATGCCATGCGCCGGACGCCCGGGCTGCCGGGCGATGAGCGCGTGCCCTATTTCCTCGGCTTCGCCTATACCGTGCTCGGCTTCGGCGTGCCGGCGACCTGGCTGGGCCATATGATGACGGGTGATCTGCCGCCGGCGGTCACGCTGGGGTTCGTGGCCCTGACGCCGATCTTTTTCGGACTGGTGTTCATCGACAGCGTAACCGACCGGCCCGGCCGGCTGGCGCTCGCCATCGGGGCCGCCCTTGGGCCGCCCTGTTTCCTGCTCAGTCCGGAGTGGAGCGTGATTTTGGTTGGGCTGATCGGCGGCACGGCGGCTTTCCTGACCGACCGGGTGCTCCCGGTCAGCAAAAGCTGAACGGGGTGGACTCCGCGTAAGCGTTTTCCGCTCACGCGATTTGCCGATCCCGCACTCGCAGCGTAAAACCATCGCACACCGCCTCAAATCCATTGAGAAAGAAGCATCATGGCCGGCAGAATTTTTGGGAACCGGGTGCCCCGGGTGGAAGACCCGGCGCTGCTGCGCGGCCAGGGCCAGTTCATCGACGATATAGACCTGCCCGGCATGCTGCATGCCGCCTTTGTGCGCAGTCCCTTTCCACACGCCCAGCTGCGCGGCATCGATAAGCAGGCTGCCCTGGCGGTCAAGGGCGTGCATGCGGTCTACGCTTTCGACGATCTGCGCCCGCATCTGACCGCCGACAAGCTGCCGGTCGAGTTCCCATCCGGCGTGCCGCATGCCGAGGACGCCGGACCGGTGGTGATGGTCAAGGATGAGACGCTCTATGCCGGCGAATGCGTCGCCATCGTGATCGCGGAGTCGCGCCACATCGCCGAAGACGCCGCTGCCCTGGTCGAAATGGACTGGGACGCGCTGGCGGCGGTCGGCGACTGCAAGGCGGCGCTGGAAGAAGGCGCATCGCGCTACCGGCAGGACGCCGACAGCAACCTGATGATGAAGATGGTGCAGGAATATGGCGACGTGGATGCCGCCTTCGCCAGCGCGCCTCACGTTTTCACCGAAACCATGTGGCAGCATCGCGGCAGCGCCCATCCGATCGAATGCCGTGGCGCGGTCGGGCGCTTTGACGCCATCGACGACCGGACGACCTTGTGGACCTCGACCCAGATGCCCAACCTGGTGCATGGTTTCATCGTCCGGCTGCTTGGCACCGACGAAAATAGGGTCCGCGTCATCACCCCCAACGTGGGCGGCGGGTTCGGCCCCAAATTCGTGTTCTATTCCGAAGAAATAATCGTCGCGCTGGCGGCGCGCTTGTGCGGCCGGCCGGTCAAGTGGGTCGAGGACCGGCGCGAGCATTTCATCACCGCCGTGCAGGAGCGCGACCAGTACTGGACAGCGGAAATCGCGCTCGATGAGGACGGCATGATCCAGGGCGTGCGCGGCCATGTGATCCACGACCACGGCGCCTACACGATCCAGGGCATCACGCTGCCCTATAACGCGGCGGCGGCCGTCCCCGGCCCCTACAAGGTGCCCGACTACCGGATGGACCAGACGCTTGTGTTCACCAACATGGTGCCCTGCGCGCCGGTGCGTGGCGCCAGCCACCCGCAGGGTACGTTCGTCATGGAACGGCTGATGGACCGCGCGGCGCGCGAACTCGGCCTCGACCGCGCGGAGATCCGCGAGAGGAACATGATCCGGGGAGACGAGATGCCCTACAGGAAGCCGCTCAAGACGCGGGCCGGGGTCAATATCACCTACGATTCCGGCGATTTCCCCAAGAGCCAGCAAATGGCGCTGGACGCCGCCGATTATGCCGGCTTTCGCGACCGCCAGAAAGCGGCCCGCGCCGACGGCCGCTATCTCGGTATCGGGCTGGCGTTCGGCGTCAAGGGCACCGGGCGCGGCCCGTTCGAAACCGCGACCGTGCGCATCGGCACGTCGGGCAAGATTTCCGTCTATACCGGCGCCGCCCCGATGGGCCAGAGCACCCACACCATGCTGGCCCAGGTGGTTGCCGAGCAGCTCGGCGGCGACATGAAAAATATCGAGGTGGTGGCCGGCGACACGCGGTCGATCCCGATGGGCATGGGCGGGTTCGGCAGCCGCCAGACCATCACCGCCGGCTCATCCGCCCATCTCGCCGCCATCGAGGTCAAGGAGAAGGCGCTCAAGGTCGCCGCCAACATGCTGGAAGCGTCCGAAGATGATCTCGAGATCGAAGGGCGGGAAATCCGCGTCAAGGGCGTGCCCGAAATGAAGGTCTCGCTCGCCCAGGTCGCCAACGCGGTGGCCGGCACGCCGGGCTATTCGCTGCCGGGCGGCATCACGCCGGGGATGGAAGCGACCAAGAACTTCCTGACCGATCCGCTGGCCTATTGCTATGGCTGCCATGTCGCCGAGGTCGAGGTCGATCCCGAGACCGGCGGGGTCGCGTTCCGCAACTATGCGATCGTGCATGATTCCGGCGTGCTGATTAACCCGATGATTGTGCTCGGCCAGGTCCAGGGCGGGGTTGCGCACGGCATTGGCAATGCGCTGTTCGAATGGATGGGCTATGACGACGACGCCCAACCGGTGACCACCAATTTCGGCGAATATCTGCTGCCCAGCGCGCCCGAGTTGCCGGGTTTCGACATTCAGTTCCTGGAAAGTCCGTCCCCGCTCAACCCGCTCGGCGTCAAGGGCGCGGGCGAAGGCTCGACGGTGCCGGCGGCGGCGGCGGTAATCTCGGCCGTAGAGGACGCGCTGACCCCGTTCGGCGTCCATATAGCCGAAGCCCCGATCACGCCGTCGCGCCTGGTAGAGCTGATCGCCGAGGCGGCAATTAGAGAAAACCCAGCCCCATAATCCCTGACATTCATTGTTGCCGCGCTCCGTTGCGGGCCGTCCGACTTTGCGCCACAATTTACCAAATAAAATATGCCCGGACCCGGGGAGGGGTCGGCGATGCTGTCGAAGGAAGAAAATGACTTGCTGACGCGGGTTGGGCCGGGCACGCCGATGGGCGAGCTGATGCGGCGCTATTGGGTTCCGGCCGCCTTTGCGCACCAGATTGCCGAGCCCGACAGCCCGCCGGTCCGGGTCAAGCTGATGGGCGAAAGACTGGTCGCGTTCCGCGATACCGATGGCCGTGTCGGGTTGCTGGACGAACGCTGCCCGCACCGTACGGCCTCCATGTATTTCGGGCGCAACGAGGAATGCGGGCTGCGCTGCGTCTATCACGGCTGGAAATTCGACATCGAGGGCAATTGCGTCGACCTGCCGGGCGAGCCGTCGGGCGGCAATTTCCAGGACAAGATCAAGATCAAATCGTACCCCTGCCTGGAGCGCGGCGGCGTGGTGTGGTGCTATATG